>NZ_JAUOPX010000032.1:0-54202 GCF_030547455.1 Motilimonas sp. 1_MG-2023
CGTTAATTTCGAGAAATTTTCGATTTATCTTTCTGGTTAGAAACCGCAGCTTCTTAACCACCTGATGTTGCGTTGCGACTTGCGCTGAGCCGTCTCAGTGGTTGCGCATTATAGGGAGATTCGATTCTGGTGCAAGGCTTTTTTTAAGAAAAGTTACAGTTTTCACTATTTCGAGGTAATTTGCTCATAAAACACACATAAATAGCACTTAAGGCTGCAAGACAGCCTATTTTTCATACACAGTTATAAGCAATTAAAATCTTTACCGAACGTTTCCACACGCTGCCAATCAGTAAATTCTAGGTCTTTGGTTTTATCCGTACTACCGCCAGTCATCTTCATGATTAGCTGGATAATCAATGTTTGCCACCAGTTATACTTCGAGTAGGTTAGTGCACCAGCAAACACCCCTTTCATTTTTGGTTGCCATTCACATAAGCGATCAAACTTCATCATATAAGCACTTGTTGCTGGGCTGGCCTTTTCAGGTTTCCGCGCAGTTAAACAAACAACAAAAAACGCATTTGGTTTTTTGTGTAGCTCATCTTTGTGTTTATTTAAAAAAGGGATAACACTTGATTCAAAATTACCGTAACGTATCGATGCTCCTACCAGCACTTTTGTGTACTGGGTAAAATCAATTGTAGCCGCCTCATTGATATTGACCAAATCCGAGTCTTGATCTAATTCAGACTGGATCTTGTTGATTATTTTTAATGTTTGGCCGTCACGGCTTGAAAACAAGATTAATACTTTTGACATTTGCTTCCTTAAAATACATTTAAGCTGCAATCAGCTTTTCCAATAAACAGGCGTGAACAAGACCAGTAGCGTAAATATTTCTAATCGGCCAAATAACATAGCTAAAACTAAAATCCATTTACTCGCATCAGATGTTTCACCAAAGTGCACAGCTACCTCACCCAAGCCCGGCCCCAAGTTATTGAGAGTCGCCACGACAGCAGAAAACGCAGAAAGCTCCTCCATACCCGTTGCAATTAACGCTAACATACAAATAACAAACACCAAGGCATAAGCCGAGAAAAACCCCCATACCGCTTCCACAACCTTATCTGGAACTGCTTTTTTGCCAAGTTTAATTTTGTAGATAGCACGAGGGTGCACCAATCGCTTCAATTCGCGAAAACCCTGCAAATTTAAAAGTAATACCCTAATCACCTTCATTCCACCGCCAGTAGAGCCCGCGCAGCCACCGATAAAAGACGAGAAGACCAAGAGCACAGGTAAAAACAGGGGCCAATCGGCGAAGCTTGTGGTGCTAAAGCCAGCGGTTGTTGATATTGATACCGCTTGAAATAATGCTTGATCTAAACTCTGCTCAAGAGTGTCATATGTCTGATGTACAGCCAGCACAGTAAAGCAAACCAGCGTCAGCCCCAGTTGTATGAAAAGAAACGCGCGCACTTCGGGATCTTTCAAATACACTTTCAAGCGCATACCATGATTACCAAAAGCAGCGAAGTGTAAAGCAAAATTAAAACCTGAAATAATCAGGAAAACCACAGTAATAAGGTTGATAAGCGGGCTATTGAAAAACCCCATACTGGCATCGTGAGTGGAAAAACCGCCAATTGCCACCGTCGCAAACGAATGACAGATCGCGTCAAACAAGGTCATACCAGCCAGCCAAAACGCCAACATACAGGCAATGGTCAAACACAAATAGATATACCAAAGCGCTTTAGCCGTCTCGGCTATCCTCGGCGTCATTTTAGAATCTTTAACAGGCCCAGGTGTTTCTGCGCGATAAAGCTGCATCCCACCAATTCCTAGAATAGGGAGCACAGCAACGGCAAGTACGATGATCCCCATCCCGCCCAACCATTGCAGCATTTGTCGGTAAAATAGAATAGCCTTGGGCAAGTTATCTAGCCCAGTTATCACCGTTGCTCCAGTAGTTGTTAAGCCCGAGAATGATTCAAAAAAAGATTCGGCTACATTCATTTGCGGCTGTTCACTGATTAAGAAAGGCAATGAACCCACACTGCCCAGTACAGTCCAAAACAACACCACAATCAAAAAGCCATCTTTTGCTTTTAATTCACTTTTGTAATATCGATTAGGGAACCATAATGAAAGACCGGAAAATAGAGCAATCAAAAATGCACTAATAAAATCACGACCTGCGCCATCTTTGTAGATTACCGCGACTAACGCTGGCGCCAACATAGTGACGCTAAACAAGGCAACCAATAAACCAACAATACGTAAAATAGCCCTAAACTGCATTTAATGTGTCACCTGTGTTTGTTCCAACATAACTTATCCATATCATTCGATGAGAGCAAACTGCAGTTCACCTTGGCTTTTATCTTTTAAACTCTGTTTTAATATACTCACATTACGGCTATCAATACTTACCTTTAACTCCACCATTTCACCATAATCACTGCTGACAACTGCACCACCTAACTGAGCTAATAAAATCTCAATCCAACTAATTTGCGGATAATGGCAAAAAATATACCCTAAAGCCTGAGGAACTTTTTCAGTCACTTCAATTTGTTTCAGAGCAGCCTGTACCCCTCCACCATAGGCCCGTACTAACCCCCCTGTCCCAAGCTTTATCCCTCCTGAATAGCGAACGACTACAGCAGTAACCTCTCCCAAGCCACTTCCTTGTAACGCCGCTAAAATAGGTTTACCAGCTGTGCCGCTGGGCTCACCATCATCACTAAATCCAAGCTCAACACTATTATTTGGCGCAGCAGCCACAAATGCCCAACAGTGATGTCTAGCACTTGGGTGCTGCTTTTTCACCATTTGAATGAAAGCTGTTGCTTGCTCTCGCCCGTTGGTATGAGCAAGCATAGTAATAAAACGGCTTTTCTTGATTTCCTCTACAAACTCAACTTGTTCGACAATGATAGGATAAGGCTGAAGCATTAACTTAAACCCAAATCGCGCGTCATGTTTTCTATATTGTGCTGATGAATAATAATATTATCTTCAATTCGAATGCCACCAAAGGGCAATAACTCAGCGACTTTTTGCCAATTAACTTGGCCTTGTTGAGGGGTTTGCTGCAGGTGTTTCAGTAGTTCCGGAATAAAATACAAACCAGGCTCAATAGTATAAACCTGCTGAGGCTCAATAATGCGGGTGCAGCGTAAAAAGCTATGCTCTTGAGGCGGGGCTAAAGGAGTACCGCGTTCATCTTGCATAAAACCAGCAACATCATGAACTTGTAAACCTAACAAATGCCCTAAGCCGTGTGGGAAGAAAGCGGAAGTCACACCACCAGCGACCAAACTTTCAACGCTTCCCTGGGCAAGTTTAAAATCTAACAAAATTTGAGCTATTTTACTGTGCATTTGTAAATGAAGATCGCTATAACGCATGCCAACCTTAATTTCACCGATCGACGCCAGCTGGGCTTGCTCAACAGCAACAATAAGCTCGGCAAACAGATCATCACGTGCGCTGTAAGTTCGCGTTATATCAGCCGCATAGCCCGCATAGTTAGCACCAGCATCGATTAAAAATGAGCGCTGTTCACTCGTCGATAAACGACGTAGCTCGGGATGACTGTAATGTAAAATGGCAGCATGCTCATTGAGTGCAACAATGTTGCCATAAGGAACTTCATTGTCGTCTTGGCCAATGGCATTTAAATAATGTTGATTAATTTCAAACTCTGACAAACCATCGAAAAATGCCGCCTTTGCCGCTAAGTGCCCTGAAACAGCTATCTCATTAGCTTGTCGTAAACAGGCCATTTCATAGTCGGTTTTATAACTACGATGAAAGTGTAAATAATTAAGCACATGCTCGGGATTACACTGACCAATGCCTAATGCATCAGCAACTTCAATATGTTCACCAATATAAGCCATATTGGCGCGATCGTAAGGCAGCAAATCGGCCACCTGCTCAGGCCGAGCAAGTAATTCAATATCAAAAAATGCAGCCCAAAAATCATCTGGCTCATTGGGTACTTTATGCCAAAAATCGACTGGGCGATAAAAAATCAATTTCGGCTTATCTTGGCCATTTACCACTAACCAGCAATTGGGGTTATCATACACAGGTAACCAATGTTTAAAATGCGGGTTAGCCTTAAACGGGTAGGTTTGGTCATCGAGGAATGCTTTTTTTAGCTGACCAGAATGGATGATCAGTGCGTCAAATGCCTGCAGCTTTAACGCCTCAGCAATACGAGATTGAAGTGCGGCAATATGCGCAGCAAAAAGTGTGACAACATTATTCATATAAAACCCTGCTAAATGAGCCAAATCAGATATTAATATCTTAACACACAAGATAATGAAGGCAGCCAACACTGTTTGACCGAAATGCGACTTGTTGCAACCAAGTCACAGTAAACCATCATTTGCTAGTAATAACTCAGGGCTGCAACTAATATCTAATCAATCAGGTATTAGAACTTAGGTCGCTTTTTTAATTTTCCTAAGCTAGGAGTGGTTAGATTAAAGGCATAGCCCTGCCTATCGACATTACCCAAATACAGGAGGGATTGATGACGAAGCCAACCGACACCTTACGAAAACATCGCAAGTACATAGCTGTACACATCCTGATTTGGGTAATCGGTTGCTTTATCTTAATCAGCTTAACTCGTGTTTCCGCCCCATTTCAGCTCATTGACTTTTACATGGAAGGACTTTTTTCTTTGCCTGCTTAAGCACATTTATTGAGATCATGCGTTTACGCCTTGGCTGGTTAATGAGTGTAGGATGGGGCACTTTTACTTCTGCTCTCGCACTAGATGTGCTCGATGAATTCTCAGCAGAATCCCAATATATGACGCTTCACGATATACTGGAGCACTTTTTACAGTTTGGCCTCATTCTGATATGTATCGCCTTCCTTCAAGCTATTGTTACCAAAAGGCGATTAATCAAAGCGTTTGAACGTGAAATAGAGTTTAGGCGTCAGCTAGAAATTCGGCTGAAAAAAATAGCTCATCAAGATGCGTTAACTGAGTTATTTAATCGCCGTGCTTTTTTTGAGAAATATGCAAACTTATTGATCCGCTATAAACAACCCACTCTTATCTATATTGATTTGGATAATTTCAAGCAGCTAAATGATAGCCAAGGTCACGAAGCAGGCGACGAGTACCTCGTCAACTTTGCTAGTAGACTAAAGCGAATTTTAGCTAGTCAGGGCGCCGCATTCCGATTCGGTGGCGACGAGTTCGTGGTTATTTTTGGCGGTGCCAGCGCAGAGCACTTTATAATAGAGTTGCGTAAACAACTAACACCGATAAATAAAGAATCGGGAGTAGATCTCAGCTATGGACTCATTAACATCAGTGGAAACATTGCCGCAGACCAATTAATAAAAGAAGCCGATGAGCTAATGTATCGCAACAAACAAGAAAAAAAACAAAGACAAGCTAGGGCCAAGCAACCTAGACCAAGGCCAATACCAGACCAAGCTAAAGACTAACGCAATTTTGCATTTGCTTGCTCATTAGGTGCTGAAAAGCGAGGGTTTTGTATGAACTTGCTATCCGTTAAAGCGGCTAAAAAAGCGATCAATTGGTTTTTTTCTGGTTCCGTCAACCCAAAACCAAAGACTAACTCACTTTTGTTAGGGTTGAGCCTACCATCGCCTTGCACACCTTTTAAATTTAAACTGCCGCCACGGCTGTAATGGTCTATCACTTGCGCCAAGTGAGCCATGCTTCCGTCATGCATATAAGGAGCGGTTAAGGTTACATTTCGCAAAGAAGGTGCCCTGAACTTACCATTATCCGATTGTTCAAACGAGACTTCATAAAGACCTAAGTCCGATTCGGGATAGCCCATATCACTGTAATACAAGCCGGTATTGTGAAACTCATTTAGCTGCACTCGCCCTTGTGCATCCAAGGTTTGATTAAAATTTATCCCGCCGTGACAACGACGACAACCTAATCGCTCGGATTCAAAAAGCACCATCCCAGCGATAGCCTCATCACTGAGCGCCTGTTTATTACCTGCTAAATATTGATCATAAGGACTATTGTAAGACTGCAACGTCATTTGAAAAGCCGCTAATGCAGCAGTAATCCGAGTAAGCGAAATCTCAGTATCGCCAAAAGCAGCATTAAACAATGGAGCATAATCATACTGCGATAAAGTTAAATTTTGCGCCAACACATCAATTTCAGAAGCCGCCATTTCAACGGGATCATCGCTAAACAATGGTATCAACGCTTGAAAGGCAAGCTCAGTCTGTAACGGGTTCGCCCAAGTAAAGCTGTCGTAACTGGCCAAATTGAACAGCGGCAAACTGTTGCGTCGACCCGCTTTACCATGAGTGTTAAAAGATAAGCGTCGACTGTCGGCAAAAGCATAAGCTTGTTGATGGCAATCACTGCAGGCTAAATTGTTATTGGCTGATAAACGTTTGTCATAAAATAAATGACGCCCCAACTCGGCCAGAGCTTGCTGCTCTTTCCCACCTTGCCACTTACTCCAACCCCAAATGCACAAAATCAATAGACCGAGGCAAACAACAAGGCGCAAAGCAACACTCCTCACTAGGCCCCCAGTCTAAATATACGCTGCGGCGCATCTTGTAAACCGAGTAAATTAAATAACGTATCACACCCCTTGTCTTGCGGCTTACCAAAGCAACGGGCGTGAGGAAGCTCGGTAAAAAACTGGCGTAACTCTAATTTAATTGGTTGGCCTAACTGATAACTCGGCAACACAATCTCAGGGCGATTTTGATACTTACATTGGATATCATCACCGATATTGCCAACACAGCCGCTGCTACCTAGGTGATGCTTTACTGTTTGCTCCCGCCAAGCAAGATCAAAGTAGGCAAACTTATAGCCCACCGTCCAATGCCATTGTAGCTGGCTGATATCCAAAGGCGCTTTGGCAAGTTGAGGGTCTTGATGGTTGAGCGCTTCCGGCACACCTATTCTAAAGCGTACCCCTCGATATTGTCCGGGCTTAACCTTCATTACAACAGAGGTTAAACCCATTTGATTGGTTTGACAGGGCGCCAAGTCCAACAGCGCAATTGACTCATTTTGCCAAGGGCTATTTAGAGCGTTATCTAACTCAACTTTTTGCCACTGACCCGACAACTCTTGTAGCGCCAAATCGTGAATATACAACGTCAGCGCATTTACTTGTAAAGCGCTACTACATGTCACCTCTTGCCCTTCAAAGTTGAGAGAGAATGGCAAAATGACCGTTTCTGTTTTAGATTCAGCGCAGCCAAACAACCACAAGCAGGCAATTACCAGCATCATCTGTTTCATTGTTACCATCCATAGTAAACTCCATTAGCGCTGAGCATAAAGCCAAAGCTACCCTATGGTAAAGCCTGTCAGCTTATTGCAAAATTCCCTATTCTTTAAAGATGAGAAAACTCATGACTTATTCCAGCAAAGATGTTGCACTATATCACTTCACCGCTTGCCCCTATTGCCGCAAAGTGCGTGATAGCCTAAACGAACAAAAACTTAACATTGAACTCAGAGATGTCCGCAAACACACCCATTACCACCAAGAATTAATCAGCAAAGGCGGCAAGGCAACTGTACCTTGTTTACGCATCAAAGAAGCCGATGGTTATCGTTGGCTATATGAGTCCAACGACATCATTAAGTTTCTAAAGCAACAGGTAAAATAATTATTATAAAACTCTGAAAATTGATCTTGCTCAATTTTTGGTTCAACTTAACTCCCCAACACGGTATCATTAATTGGAAATGCGCCTAAAAATGATACCAACATGAATAGCTTACCAACCAATTACATTGCTACCTTTATAATCCCACCGCCAGGTATCGCTAACATGTTATCATTTTTAAAAAGTGACGATTATAATCAAAGAGTTAAAGAACTTGCTTACCAAGAATTAGCCAATAAATACGGTATTAGCCGCCAACAAGCCGACCAACTTTGCCAACAAAACAATGAGCTGTAAAAACGTTATTACTGGTTAGTGAGTATTTATAATTCGCGTTTGAGTTAACTCAGGTGCAGCCTAACCCTTAACATCAAATTAATGTAATATACAGTTATCAACCTATAACGAGATAAAGGACATTTATGAATAAGGTTTTCTGGTTCGCAGCCATCGTATTATTAATCGATATCATTGACGTGGCACTGTCCGATGCCCCCGCCCCAATCACACATGGCCAGTCACAATCAGCCACGCAACACGAAAAAACTCACTCTTGGGGTTATACCGGTGAAACAGGGCCTGACGCTTGGGGAGACATTTCAAAAACCTGTGAAAACGGCAAACAACAATCACCCATTGATATTGTCAGTGCGCACCCCAGCCAACTAGAAGAAATTGAGTGGGACTATGAGCCCAAATTCCAAAACATCGTTCACAATGGTCATACAATACAAGTCAATCTACAACCTGGCAGTGAAATAGAGGTTAATGATACAGATTACCAATTGAAACAATTCCACTTTCATACCCCCAGTGAAAACCATTTAAATGGTAAGAGTTACCCGTTAGAAGCACATTTTGTTCATGCCGACAAAAAAGGCAATTTAGCCGTGGTTGGCGTATTCTTTGAACACGGCCCAGCTAATCCAGCCTTAACGGCTTTATGGCAACAAATGCCAACGCAAGCAGGGACCAAGCAATCATTAAAGAAAGCAAAATTAAACCTTAATGAATTATTGCCTGCAGATAGAGGCTATTACAGCTTTAAGGGATCATTAACCACTCCACCTTGCAGTGAAGGCGTGCAATGGTTAGTCATGCAGCAAGCAATTACAGCCTCTCCTGAGCAAATAGCAGCATTCAAAGCGGTATTGCCTAGCCACAACAACCGCCCAATTCAAGCACAGAACCAACGCAAAATTAGTGTGAGTAAATAACCGAGAATAAAATAAAAACGGGAGCCAATGGCTCCCGATTTCTACTTGCTTGTAAGGTATTAATAGCCTTGGTCGGTATAAGCTGTTACTTGTGCATCAGCCACTAAACCATCTTCATCCACCACGTGTTGCTGGAAGAAATCTTGAATTTCTTTACGCTCACCGTGAGCCGTCCAGCTAGCAGCATCTGCCCACACTTCATTAAACAAAATACTGTAATCAGAACGCGTGGCGCTTGGGTGATCTATTTGACGCGTTAAAATATATTGTAAACAGCCTTCCTCTTCACGCGAGCTGGGCTCTAACGCCTTCAGTACTTCAAACAACTCCTGCTCTTTACCTTCTTTAGCGCGAAACTGGGCAATTACATACACCTTAGACATTATCTTTCCTTACTTTAGACATAATAAAAACGAGTATATCGCTAACCATCAGCAATTAAAGGGTAGCAACAAAAAAGGGAGCCGCAGCTCCCAGTTTAATCCAGTAAAAAAGCCAAAGGATTACTTCTTAATTCGAGTATTAAAAATCAGCTCTAATGCCACTTCATCACACGAATGTTGACGGAAGCAATCATCACAATCTTTTAACACTTTTTCTGGCAACATCGCTTTACTGGTTGGACTAAAACCAAGCTGCATAAAGAATTCAGATGCACGGGTCAGCACAAATAAACGTTGGATCGCCATCTTCTGTGCTTTCTTAATTAAGAACTCAACCAAGGCTTGATCTTGACCTTGGTCTGCAAACTCAACATCGACACCGAGTGAGCGTACTTCAGCTAAACCCGTATCGTAAACATAAAGAGAAGCGCAACCCGTTACTTTACCATTCACTTCGGTAACGGCAAATTCACCCACAGCTGACACTAATTCAGAGCGAGAGCGTGGTAGGTTTTCGCCCGCATTTGACCAGTAATTGACCAAACGTTCAATATCGTCTAAATCCGTTAAACGCGCCGCACGTGCATACACGCCAGAGGTATCACGCTTATTTAAACGTTTTTCGGCAGAGCTTAAGGCAAATTCAACCTGCTCAGGAGCTACACCGCCCAACGCTTGACGCGCGGCTAATGTAGCTTCTAAGGTCAACACTGGGTAAACATCCGCTTCAATCACGTTAGAGAACACTTTAAATTCTTCAACCGTTAAGTCTTCTAGTGGTACGCCCTTTTCAATGGCACCTACCACAGCAGCTCCCACAATATGGTGCGCTTCACGAAATGGAATGCCTTTAGCCACTAAGTAATCAGCTAACTCGGTGGCATTAGCATAACCGCCTTGCGCCGCTTCTTTAGTACGCTCTTCGTTTACTTTCAGGTCGGTTAGGGCCATTTCCGCCATTTCTAAACAGTCGCCCCACGTATCAAGCGCATCAAATAAGCCTTCTTTATCTTCTTGCATATCTTTGTTATAGGCCAAAGGCAAGGCTTTTAGGGTCATCATCATCCCCGACAGAGAGCCGTAAACACGACCCACTTTACCACGGATCAGCTCCATCGCATCAGGGTTTTTCTTTTGCGGCATTAATGACGAACCAGATGTCACTTGGTCTGACATTTCAATAAAGCCAGACTCACCTGAGTTGTAAAAAATCAAATCTTCAGCCATACGAGAAAGGTGCAGCATAGAAAGAGATGCGGTACTCATTAACTCAACCACGTGATCACGATCAGATACACTGTCTAAGCTGTTACGAGTGGCACGGCGAAACCCTAAGTTGTGCGCCAATATAGTACGGTCCATCGGGTAACCGGTCCCCGCTAATGCGCCACTGCCTAATGGGCTAGTATCAAGACGCTTTAAACAATCTTTCATACGGCCATAGTCACGCTCAAACATTTCAACATAAGCTAGACACCAATGAGAGAAAGTCACCGGCTGAGCACGTTGCAAGTGGGTATAACCCGGTAATACCACTTGCTGGTGAATGCGCGCTAGCTCAACCAATTTCTGTTGTAGGCGATCCAATAACACGATCAACTCTTGGGCGCGCTCTTTACACCAGAGCTTTAAATCTGTTGCTACTTGGTCATTTCGGCTACGACCTGTGTGCAGCTTTTTACCTAAGTCGCCCACTTTTTGAATCAGCTGCGTTTCAACCCACGAGTGAATATCTTCGGCATCAGACTCCAAAATTTGCTCAGGGTTTGCCACCACTGACTCTTTTAATTCGTTCAGCGCCACTTCCAAACGCTGCTGCTCATCAGCGGTCAGTACGTTCACTTCTAACAGTGATTTTGACCAGGCAATCGAGCCAACTATATCCTGCTTAGCCAGACGATAGTCAAACCGCAAGGAATCATTAAATAACTTAAATTTTGCGTCTGCTGCTTGGCTAAAACGCCCGCCCCAAAGTGCCATGAGCTTTTCTCTCCTGAAATATTTTTACAATCGGTCTTTTTTGTCAGAGTAAGTGACCAATCAAGTCTTTAAAACGACAAAATAGCCACTCAAGAGCAGCTATTTTGTTTGATGCTAATTAAAACAAAACTTACTTGTTTTTAGCATTTAACGAACGAATACGACTCGCTAAAGAATACAGACGAATAAAACCTTCTGCATGCTTTTGGTTGTAAACATCGTCAGCACCAAAAGTCGCAAACTCTTCAGAGTATAAGCTGTTTGGTGATTTTTTCTTCACTGCAACCGCTTGGCCTTTGTAAAGACGTACAACCACTTCACCATTGGCATCTTTTGCTAACGACTCAGAAGCAGAAAGTAACGACTCACAAAGCGGTGTAAACCAACGACCGTCATAGACTAAGTGAGCAAATTCTTGACCCACTTGATCACGCCAGCGACGTGATGGTTTGTCATGCACTAGTTCATCGATACCACGCAGCGCAGTAACCATTACTGTACCACCTGGAGTTTCGTAACAACCACGAGACTTCATACCCACAGTACGGTTTTCAGTGATATCAACACGGCCCACGCCATGTTTAGCTGCTTTTTCATTTAACAGCATAAGCGCTTGATAAGGTGATAACTCAACACCATCAACTGCAGTAACACGTGCATTTTCAACGGTTAGCGTCACGTATTCAGGCTCGTTTGGTGCATCTAATGGATCAACCGTCATGGTCCAAACACCCTTGCTTGGCTCATTGTACGGGTCTTCTAACTCGCCACCTTCGTGAGAGATATGCCATGCGTTAGCATCGCGGCTGTAAATTTTAGTCGCTGAAGCACTGGTTTTGATGTTACGTTCTGCCAAGTAATCAAGCAGGTCTTCACGAGAAACCATGTCCCACTCACGCCAAGGTGCAATTACTTTAAGCTCAGGCGCTAACGCCGCAAAACAGCTTTCAAAACGGATTTGGTCATTACCTTTACCCGTACAACCGTGACATACTGCATCCGCACCAACTTTCAATGCTACTTCAACCTGCGCTTTAGCGATGATTGGACGCGCCATTGAGGTACCTAATAAATACGTGCCTTCATATACCGCACCCGTTGCAATGGTTGGGTAGATGTAGTCTTTTACAAATTCTTCTTTCAGGTCAACAATGTGACACTCTGAAGCACCTGAGGCCAAGGCTTTCTCTTCTAAGCCGACTAGCTCTTCTGCGCCTTGACCTACGTCAGCACAGAACGCAACAATTTCACAATCATCATAGGTTTCTTTCAACCATGGAATGATCGCCGAAGTATCTAAACCACCTGAATAAGCCAGTACTACTTTTTTTACCTTGCTCATTAAAAATCTCCTTTCATCAATGTCAGCATGATGGCATTTTGGATATGCATTCTGTTTTCTGCTTGTTGGAATATTAGTGAAACATTCTCGTCGTCCATCACTTCTGATGTGATATCCAACTCACGATGTGCCGGCTGACAATGTAACACATGTTTAATGCCGGTATTATCCAGCAATGCCCTATTTATTTGATAAGGCATAAATTTATCTTTTACTGCTTGTAATGGTGTGTCGTCACCCATGGATACCCAAGTATCACCGTAAACGACATCGTATCCCTTGATATCATCCATTGAGTTAGTCACGCGAATGGTCGCACCTGAGTTTTCAGCAATGTCTTCAACTTGTTTTAATATTTGCGCATCTGGGCTTGAGCCAATCGGACATACCGCTGTCACTTCCGCTCCCACAATCGCACCAACAATAAATAAAGAGTGGGTAACATTATTGCCATCACCGACGTAAGCCAATTTTACTTTGGAAAGATCATCATAGTGTTCAGCAATGGTCATGAAGTCGGCTAAACCTTGGCATGGGTGATACAAATCACAAAGGGAATTAATCACAGGTACATTAGAGTACTCAGCCAACTCTTCCAGTGTTTTATGGGACATGACTCGCGCCACAATACAATCGGCCCAACGCGTTAAATTCGATGCAAAATCTTTCACCGTTTCACGCTCACCAATCGCACCATTTTGTGAATCAAGGTAGACCGCATGACCGCCCATTTTATGAATACCAATATCAAAGGTCACGCGAGTACGCAGCGATTGCTTTTCAAAAATGGTAACGATGCTTTTCCCTTTTAGGGCATCAGCATATTTTTTCGGGTTCGCTTTTAAGTCCTTACCCAAGTTAATGAGCTCAATGACCTGCTGCTTACTGGCTTCTTTACCTGTTAATAAATGTTCCATGCTCCCTCCCTCTTGCTGGCAGCTTTTAGTCACCAGCGTAAATGCGTTATTTAAGTACCTTAGTACCTTTATTGTCACCTTTTAATAAGGCAATTAAATTTTCCGGTTGTTTCCAACTTGCTAACATAACGTGACCTAGGGTTTCAGCCGCTTCTAATGCTGCTTGTACTTTCACCGTCATGCCATCACGGATCACGCCAGCTGCAATCAATTCATTGGCGAGCGTGGTATTAAGTTCAGGAATAAGCTGTTGATTACCATCAAGCACACCATCAACATCAGACAGGAACACTAACTCGGCGCCTACTAACTCACAAATCGCGATAGCCGCTTGGTCAGCATTAACATTATACAAACGGCCGTCTTCACCAATGCCAATAGATGAAATAACCGGTAATTGGTTCGCCGCTAATAACACCTTAAGCAAGGTTGGATCATTTGGCTTACATTGACCAACAGCACCAAGCTCAGGATCAAGTTGAGTCACCTTAGTACTAAAGCCATCGGCTAAAGAAAGGCCAACAGCACTTAGGCCTGCTTGCAGCGCTTTCGCCATTAATAGCTTATTTGAGGTGCCCGCCAATGCCCCTGCCACGTAAGGAATTTGCTCAAATGGGGTAATACGTAAGCCGTTTTTCTTTTCGCTTTTGATGCCCATTTTACTCAGCACATCTTCTACCACTATTCCGCCGCCATGCACCAAAATCAATGAACGTTGGTTATCTGTTAAATAGCGCGTTAACGCATCAAATAAGTTTGCAAGGGCAGTGTTATTCTCAAGTACTGCACCGCCAAGTTTAATTAACAGTGGTTTATTCATGCTGTTGTTACTTCCTTACGGCCAATGGCCAACAAAACTCGCTATTCTATGTGTTTTTCAGCATCACTTAAAAGTCACGCTTCACAGAACCGAGGGTTTAAATCAACGAGGTGGTCATTGGGAAACCAAATTTGATATTAATGCACTGCATAGCTTGTGATGATGCGCCTTTCAACAAGTTATCTGTTGCACTAAAAATCACTAAGTCTTCACCATCTTGTGCCCAAGCAATATCACAGAAAGGCGTACCTTCAACATTTTTAATTGCTGGGTATGAACCTTTAAGTAAACGAACAATAGGCTCGTCTTGATAAGCTTGTTCATACACCTCTTGCACTTGCTCGGGTGTCACGCCTTCTTTTAGTACCACATTAATGGTGGCTAAAATACCACGCTTATAGCTACCTAAGTGCGGCGTAAATACCACTGGCGTACCAAGATGACTATCAATTTCAGGCTTGTGTCTGTGGGTAAACACGCCATAAGGTTGTAAGCTCACCTCGCAAAAGCTCGAAGTGGTTGACGCTTTGCGCCCTGCACCACTGACACCACTCGTCGCGTTAATGGTTGGCTTAACACCAGCCTTAATCAAACCTGCTACTTGTAATGGTTTAAGCGCCAGCAAAGAAGTAGTGGTATAACAACCAGGAACGGCAATCAAATCAGTATCTTTTACCGCTTCGGCATTCCATTCGGCTAAGCCATACACCGCTTTTTCTAGTAGTACTGGGTGTTGATGAGTAAAACCGTAGAATTTTTCATAGAAGGCTGAGTCTTTAACACGAAATGCACCAGATAAATCAAACACAGTGGTATTGGCTGCTAAAAAGTGTGGCGCTAAGTCATGGCTTACTTCGTGCGCCGTGGCTAACACTACAATATCAATGCCGTCGCAAGTAGCGGGAATATCTGCAATCGCTAATGGCTGTATGGTTTGATCAACCACCCCCAGCAGTTTACCGTATAGATCAGAAATAGGCTTTCCTTGATCTTGGCTGTTCTCTGATACGTATAAACCCGCTAATTCAAGACCAGGATGTTTAGCAATATAAAGGGCTAATTCGGCACCAGTATAACCACTGGCCCCCACTATAATTGTTTTCAACATATCGAATTCCGTTTGATTTCAGCTATTTAAATGAGATTAAGACTAACAAAATGCGCGCCTAAAAGCGCCTTGATTAAAGGTGAGATCGTCGTCGCGAATTGTGGGAAAAATTAGTCTTCATTATCGGGCATAATTTGTTATGTTAATTCAGGCTGAAATGCTAGCCGAATCTAACTTTTTATGCAATATTTCTGCATTAATATTTATTTTTAATTTTGAGGCCCTATGTCATTACCTGGATTTATTGAAACATATCGCGAATTGATCGCCACGCCTTCTATTAGTTCTACTGATTCCGCTTGGGATCAGAGTAATCAACAGGTAATCACAAAACTGGCTAGTTGGTTTGAAACCGCTGGTTTTCAAGTTGAAGTGACACCGCTACCTGGCCTAGCAGGCAAGTACAATATGGTTGCCACAATAGGCCAAGGTGAAGGCGGTCTACTGCTTGCAGGCCATACAGATACCGTACCTTTTGATGATGGCCAGTGGAGCAAAGATCCCTTTAAACTCACTGAAGATGGTAATCGCTTATATGGCCTTGGTACCATCGATATGAAAGGCTTCTTTGCATTTATTCTTGAAGCCGTAAAAGGCTTAGATTTAACAAAAATGAACAAGCCACTACGCATCCTAGCCACTGCCGATGAAGAAACCACCATGGCTGGCGCTCGCGACATTGCTAGTCGTCAACATATCAAGCCAGACTATGCTGTCATTGGCGAGCCGACGGGATTGGTTCCTGTATTTATGCACAAAGGCCATATGTCAGAAGCCATTCGTATTACCGGGCGCAGTGGCCATAGTTCAGATCCCAGTAAAGGACTAAATGCGATAGAGGTCATGCACAAGGTACTGGCCGAGTTATTAAAAGTGCAGCAGCTGTTTAAAGAAAAGTACAATTGCCCACATTTTGAAGTGCCAGCCCCCACCCTAAACTTTGGCCATATTCATGGCGGCGACAGCCCCAATCGTATTTGTGGTTGTTGCGAGCTGCATATTGATATGCGCCCCATTCCGGGGGTCAGCCCTAACGAACTATTCATTACCTTGAAATCGGCATTAGCGGGCATTGAGCAACAATACCCTGGCGCAGTAGATGTATTTCATTTACACGAGCCGATCCCTGCTTATTCATGTAGTGAAACCTCTGATTTAGTACAAACCGCCGAGCAGTTAAGCGGGAATAAAGCTGAAGCGGTTAACTACTGCACTGAGGCGCCTTTTATTCAACAACTTGGCTGTGACACCATCGTCATGGGCCCAGGCCATATTGGCCAAGCACACCAGCCTGATGAATATTTGGATCTTTCTTTTGTTAAGCCGACCAGTGAACTGCTTAGCTCACTGATAAAGCGCTTTTGCTTAGCCTAATCTGCCGTAAAAGTTAAGCTTAGGTCTGACAACAGCTAGATATAGTTGCTAATTATAGGCTTGCTTGAATTTGGTTATTGAAACACAGATTGGTGACTAATTGTGGTATGAATATACAACAATCTAACAGCAGCGGTGCGGGCTAATTGATTGAATCAGCAGTTGGTTTTATATCCAACCTTAACAAAAATGTAAGAAAGTTACACAAAAAACCATGAATTACTCATGGGTTATTGGTCAAATAAATCGACTGAGTAAATTTGACCCAATGCCCATTTTGCGTATAGATTAGACACAAGTTAACGATAAGTTTAGCGTTATTAGGTTTTAAATGGGTTTTATTGAACTGATTCGAAACACGAACAGAAAAATAAAAAAGTTGTAAAAACACAACAAATGTAAGGACAACAGCGATGAACGACAAGTATGCTGCTCTACGCAGTAACGTAGGCTTACTAGGTCAGCTATTAGGGCAAACTATCTCCAACCATCTAGGTGAAGAGTTTCTAGAAAAAATTGAAACCATTAGACAATTGTCTAAATCATCTCGTGCGGGTAATGATGCTGATGGAGAACTACTCGTAGCTATGCTTGCAGGCCTGTCGGACGATGAACTGTTACCTGTAGCTCGTGCCTTCACCCACTTTTTAAACCTCGCTAATATTGCAGAGCAGTTTCATACCACTTCACGCCACTGTGAAGAGCAAGTTTGCGCACCAGATCCAATTGATGAGTTGTTCGGCAAATTAAAAGCGTCAGATGCGAGCCCAGAGGCGATTAAAGCCGCCATTGAAGAAATGAAAATGGACTTGGTACTGACTGCGCATCCAACAGAAATTACCCGCCGAACCCTGATCCATAAGCACGTTGCCATCAACAGTTGCTTAGCTTCATTAGAGCTAAGTGATATCTCTGAGCGCGAAAAAGAAAAATTACTTTACCGCTTGGAAGAGCTAATCACCCAAGCTTGGCACACTGATGAAATTCGTAAGCAACGTCCAACTCCAGTTGATGAAGCAAAATGGGGCTTCGCCGTGGTTGAAAACAGCCTATGGCAAGCGGTACCAGATTATATTCGTAATCTCGATGAACGCGTGCAAAAGAACTTTGGCTTTGCCCTACCTATTGATGCTGCGCCAATCACTTTTACTTCATGGATGGGGGGCGACCGTGATGGCAACCCATTTGTGACCAGTAAAGTAACGGAAGAAGTATTACTATCAAGCCGTTGGGTGGGTGTTAGCTTGTTCCTTAAAGACATCAAGCAGCTGACTAGCGAACTGTCAATGATGGACTGTAACGACGCGCTACGCGAAGTGGCAGGCGACGTGCATGAACCTTATCGTGAATTACTAAAAGGCCTGCGTGGTGATCTCAAAGAGACGCTAAACTACCTTAGCGCAACGCTGCAAGGCGAATATACCGAAGCACGCGACCTTATCAATCGCACCGAACAACTGACCCAGCCACTAACCCTATGTTATGAATCACTACATGACTGCGGCATGGGCATTATTGCAGATGGCTTGTTGTTAGACGTGCTGCGCCGCGTAGCTTGTTTTGGTATCAACCTTGTTAAACTCGATATCCGCCAAGACGGCGAACGTCACGGCGATGTGATCGCTGAACTAACTCGTTACCTCGGTATTGGTGACTACGCCAGCTGGAACGAAGAAGAAAAACAAACCTTCTTATTACAAGAACTGAACAGCAAGCGCCCGCTGATCCCACAAGATTGGCAACCAATGCCTGACAACCAAGAAGTTCTAGACACTTGCCGTGTGGTGGCAAAAACCGATCCACAAGCCTTAGGTATCTATATTATTTCCATGGCGCGCCAAGCGTCAGACGTGCTAGCAGTGCAACTATTGTTAAAAGAATGTGGTTGCCCATTCCGCATTGCCGTCGCACCTTTGTTTGAAACCTTAGACGATTTAAACAACGCAGAACAAGTGATCAAACGCTTATTCGCTGTCGATTGGTACCGAGGTTATATCAACGGCCAACAACACGTGATGATCGGCTACTCTGACTCAGCCAAAGATGCCGGCGTATTGGCTGCTAACTGGGCACAATATCGCGCGCAAGAGGCATTGGTTGCCCTTTGTGAAGCAAACAATGTGTGCTTAACCTTATTCCACGGCCGTGGTGGTACCATAGGTCGCGGTGGTGCACCAGCACACGCAGCCTTGTTATCACAACCACCAGGCTCACTCAAAGGTGGCCTACGGGTAACTGAGCAAGGCGAAATGATCCGCTTTAAGTTCGGCTTATCAAGCATTGCTCAGCAATCACTGAACCTTTACACCGCGGCCATTTTAGAAGCTAACTTATTACCACCACCGGCGCCAAAACAAGAATGGCGCGACATGATGGATCAATTATCGGAAGATTCATGTACTGAGTACCGTGGCATGGTGCAACACGAGCCAGACTTTGTACCTTATTTCCGCAGTGTAACGCCTGAACTTGAGCTTGGTAAACTACCATTAGGTAGCCGCCCTGCAAAACGTAAACCAAACGGCGGCGTTGAAAGCCTACGTGCTATTCCATGGATTTTTGCTTGGTCACAAAACCGCTTCATGCTACCAGCATGGCTCGGTGCCGGCGATGCCATGGGCCGAGCCCTAGAGCAAGGCAAACAAGAACTGCTAACAGAAATGTACCAAAGCTGGCCTTTCTTTCATACTCGTCTAGAAATGTTCGAAATGGTATTTATGAAAGCCGATGAAGCATTGGCTAAGTTCTATGAAGAGCGTCTTGTACCAGAAGAGCTACACAGCCTAGGTTTAAGCTTACGCAACAAGCTAAAACAAACCCGTGATTGTGTACTACAAACCATTCCTAAGCATAAGCTAATGGAAGACCAGCCTTGGATCAAAGAGTCGATTAATCTACGTAACCCGTACATTGATCCCCTTAACTTGTTACAAGCCGAGCTACTAAGCCGCTCACGTGCTAATGGTGAAGAGATTTGCCCAACTATTGACCAAGCATTAATGGTGACCATTGCCGGTATCGCAGCAGGTTTACGCAATACAGGCTAATGTGAACAAGCTTAAAAACGGCTAATATAAAGCGGACAGATTGATTGTCCGCTTTTTTATACCTGCTAGTTAGCGCTTTTATTGAAAACAAATTTACCTCATATCTGAGCTTTTACGCTTACTACCGCCAAGATTTTGCCTAGTGTTAAAGCTGGGGGATAAATAAATGAAAAAATGGCTTACCTTACTATGGCTATTGTGTCCTTTTGCTTATGCGGCAGAGTCAATCGAGTTAATTCTACCTGCTAGTAAAGATGGTAGTCATGAGTATTTTCATGAGTTACTTCTGCGTTCATTATCAGCTCAGGGTATCGAAGTCACAATTATCGCGCCATATAGTCACTTGCCACAAAAGCGCGCAGTGCGCTTATTGGAAAGCCAAGCGATCTCATTATTTTGGATGATTGAAACGCCAAGGCGTAACCAAAAGTTCACTAAAGTAAATATGGGCCTGACCAAAGGTTTAATTGGCAAACGCATTCTACTGGTACCGAAAGAAGACAAAATGCGCTATGCCAAAGTCACCAACTTAGACGATTTTCGCCAGCTAAATGTCACGGGGGGCTTTGGTGCAAATTGGTTTGACATCGAAGTCTGGCAAGCAAACCAACTACGCTATATCGTCAGAGATGGAGAATGGCGTGCGCTATACGATATGTTATCAAGCAACGGTGGAGTAAATTACTTTTCTCGCGGGGTTAACGAAATCCTATCAGAGCAACAGCAGCATCCCTACCTAGTGGTAGAGCCCCATTTATTGTTTGAATATCAACGAGACTTCGTCTTCTACCTAAGTAGCCAAAATGCTTACCATAAAACGATGATCGAATCAGCCCTGATCAAAGCAAACAAATCCGGGCTAATGGATCAGTTGATAAAAGAGTATTGGAGCCAATACTTTGACTCACTAGGGTTAGAGCAGCGAGTCAAGCTTAAATTACTTACTCCCTAAAGCATTTAGCTAAGAGGCACATAAATTCGCGAGCGCAGCCAAACGTTCTCTTGGCTTTGCCACATAAGGGTTTTGCTTATCCCATGCATACCCAGCCAAAATAGAGCACACCATTTGTTTAATTTTAGGCTCTGGATTTGGATAAAAAATCACGTCTTGTAACTCACCGCTATACCAAGCTTCGACATAACAGCGAAAAGTATTAACCCCTAGCATTAATGGCTCAGCGTAATCCTGTTGCCAGTCCATTGGCTCGCCAGCAAATTTTTTCACTAGTGCTGCACAGGCTAATTGTGCCGACCGCAATGCAATGGTGACACCCGATGAAAATACAGGGTCGAGAAACTCCCCAGCGTTACCAAGTAATGCAAACTGCTCACTGCATAGTTGGCTCACATTCGCCGAATAACCGCCAATCTCACCGACCTCTTGCTGGTATTGTGCGTTGCGCAGCAATCTGCCTAATGACGGCTCTTGCTCTATCAATTGTTGCAATACCGCCAATTTATCACCTGAGCATTGCGCTAAAAAACTAGGCTTAGCAACCACCCCCACAGAACTGGTGCCATTGCTAAAAGGGATCAGCCAATACCACACTTCAGGGCATTCTGGGTGCACGGATATGAGAATTTTATTGCGATCATAATTCGCATCGTCAATACCATCAACAATATGGGTAAATAAAGCATGACGGGCAGGCAAACAAGACGGCTGCTCCAAATCTAGTAATCTTGGTAATACGCGACCAAAACCACTGGCATCTAATACAAAATCGGCATTGATTTGATATTCACCTTGCGCATTAGCGATAGTTAGCTGCGCCACAGACTCGCTCAAATCCACCGCCAACACGGTTTCTTGATAACGAATATCCACGCCTTGTGCCGCTGCCCCATCGGCAAGAATTTGATCAAAACAAGCCCGCTGTACTTGAAAGGTTGTACCAGCGCCAACACTGAATTTATCGGTAAAATCAAACTGGGTATATTGCTGCTGATATTGAAAAGCTGCACCATTTTTAAATTGAAAGCCCGCTTGCTCTACCAAGTGATCTAACTTGGCCAACTTCAGCACTTCCATACAGGCAGGTAATAAACTTTCACCAATGGAAAAACGTGGAAAAGTCGATTTTTCTATGATCACCGACTTTATTCCTTGTTGCTTTAGCAATGCACCAGCGACAGCACCTGAAGGCCCGGCGCCAATAATTACGACTTGAACATGCTGGATATCAGCCACTATGTATTCCTAACTTAACCTGAAATGGGTTTTAAGCGACAACACAGTAAGGTATGGCCCAGCCCTAACTCATCACGGCTTTCATCAACATACAATCCGGCTTGTTGCAGTAAATCCAGCATATCCCTGGAGTGATACATGCGGCTGTTGCCATTGGCAATCGCCGTAAAATAAATAGAAGTCGCATTAACACAATAGGCTCCGGCAGCAAACGGCTGACGATCCCAAAATGTTTCTAATATATATAAACGACAATCAAAACTCATTACCTTGGCTGCGCGCTTTAAAATACTCAAAATTTGTGGAGGGCTAAAGCAATCTAAAAATTGGCTCATCCAAATAGTGTCAGCGCCTTGATAAAACCCTCGGCCCTCATCCAACAAATCGGTAGCAAAGCCAAACACACGATCACTAACCTGTGCCTGCTCAGCATTGTCCATCGCAATTTTTAGTTGGCCAGGTAAGTCCATAATAGTCACTTTTACGGTGGCATCATAGCCAGTACAAGCAAGCGCCCACTTACCCGTATTCCCTCCAACATCTAGAATATGTTGCGGTTTATGAGCAAATAATAATGGCAAAACTTCCGGAAAAGCGCGATCAGAATAAAAATGGTCAAATTCAAACCAGCTGGCTTTTATCTGCTCAGGCAACTGACTCAAACCGGGGTATATGGTGTCCCAGTCACCGAGTGCTTTTAGCCCCGCGGGCTTACCAGTTTCAATCGCTTTATCTAAATCGAATAGACCTTGATAACAAACATCATGACTAAAATTGAGGTTCTTTTGTGCCATTTCATCATGCAACAAAAAATGACCAATTTTGTCCAAGTAGAAACGCCCATCCTGTTGCCACACCAGGCCCATACTTAATCCCATATCAAGTAGGACGCTCACACCATATTCACTGACCTCCGTTTGTGAAGCTAATTCAGTTAAACTACATCCTTGCCCATCCGCACTGTCTACCAGCGCAAGAATATTAAATTTCAGCAAACAACGCGCCACTTGAAAAGTAATAGGTGCAAATGCAATTTTCTGCGCCTCAAACTTGGCATCAAATGCAGATATCGGCATGGGTTTTTCGTAAAAAGCCATTAAGAAACCTCAATTTAAACTACTGACTTACTGATAAATTCTTATTTATCTCACGGTCTAGCAACGTCACCCATTTATTGTAATTACGATGAATTTGGTCACCGCTTTGTTGCAAGTTAACGCTGTTACGTAAGGAAATGCTATAACGAGTAGCAGAGTAACGCACATCAATACTTGCTTGGTGTGAGCGCACTGTAATATCGCCTTGAATCAAACCCGGCTCGACAACCTTCATGGTCCATTTTTTATACTCACCGGCCCGTACAATCGCCGTTTCAACCTGACTTAGTGTTAAGTTTTGCTGAGATATGTCTTGTTCGATATTATTAATTCTTTGGCTTGAGCTGCATCCAGAAATAACCAAAGTACTTAATACAGTAATCAATAACCAACCAAAAACTTTTAACATAATCATTAATTCCTTTTAACAAAAAACACTTAAAACAAACAGTTAAGCTGATATATTTAATCAGAAAGGATACCTTTACCTTGCGCCCTTGCAAAGTTAAAATATCGCTCTCATTTTTGACCCAAAGCGAGCAACGTGCTAACTATCATCATTGATAATTGGATTGCATTAGCCCCCAGCCTGCAAACACAAGCAGATTGGCGCAGCTGGTTACACCGCCCCTATACGTTAGCAAATGACTGGCAAGCCCCCGCGACTAAGGTACCCACAATGCAGCGCCGCCGATTCAGCAACCTAAGCCGATTGGTGCTCAGCTGTGTGCAAGAATTACCGCAAGCAAGTCAAGCGGACTTCAGTGTGTTTGCTAGCCGTCATGGCGAAATTGTCACCACTTATTCCTTGCTCGAAAATTTAGTGCAGCAACAACCCATTTCTCCAATTGGCTTTTCACAATCGGTGCATAATACTTCGGCGGGATTATTTACTTTAATTGAAAAGATCCAGCAAGCTTCAACGACCATCGCCGCACAGCAAGATACCTTTGCGGTAGGCTTAATTGAAGCGGCTTGCTATCTCAACGCACACCCAGAGCAAAAAGTCTTATTGGTGTGTTTTGACTCTACCTTGGTTGCTCCCTACCAAACATTTTTGCCGCAAACCCCATTTGACTATTGCGTGGCTTTTTTACTGTCACGACCACAACAAGAAGTTGGCAACCATGTCTTGTCGCTCACGTTAACGCCTAACGGCAAAACAACGGAATCGCCTCACTTAGCCAAATACCCTGCTGTTTGCCATTTTTTACAATGGTGGTTAGCAGAATCGGATACATCATTAGACCAAGCCAATTTTAGCTTACCTTGCAGTGGGCAAATGTTGCATGTTACGCGCTAAACTCAACCAAGCTTGGCGCTTATTCGGCACCGCGGTTAGCTTTGCCTTTTTTGGCGTAGGTGGTTTAATCCTGTCGCTGTTATTACTGCTGATCACATTCATAATAAAGCCATCCGCTAAACGGATTTATATTAGTCGTTACTTGATTCAGCGAACTTTTCGTTTCTTCGTTTTTTTAATGAAAAGCTTAGGTGTATTACGTTGCCATATTGATTTGCCCTTGGTTGCCCCTAAACGCGGCGTACTCATCACCCCAAATCATCCTAGTTTAATTGATGTAGTACTACTCATTGCCCATATTGAACAGGTAAACTGCGTCGTTAAAGCAAGTTTATGGCGCAGTCCCTTTGTCGGCCTGATTGTCCGCTCAGCTGGATATATACCTAACTCAGCAGGTGAAGAAGTGTTATCTCTTTGCCGCCAGAGCTTTGCGGCCGGGCAATCTGTGATTGTCTTTCCTGAAGGAACGCGTACTGAGCCAAATTCGCCATTGAAATTACAGCGCGGCGCCGCCAACATCGCATTGCGCGCCGAAGCCGACATTGTATTAGTTCACATTAGCGTTAGCCCAAGAACCCTAGCCAAGGCGGACGCTTGGTATCAAATACCAATACAACAGCCTTGTTTTAAGGTTGTCCTAGGCGCCACGGTAGACGCCAAGCAGGTAACCAAAGATTGCTCCAGCATTAGCCTGGCAGCGCGAGTGTTAACACGCTATTTAACAAAGGCGTTAAGCCAATAATTAGATTTTACATTTACTGAAATATGCAGGAAAAGTTTGTTATGACAGAGCTAGCGCTTGAAATAAAAGAGTTAATAATTGAGGCCCTCAACCTTGAAGATATCACCCCTGACGATATCGCTGCCGATGAACCTTTGTTCGGCGACGGCCTTGGTCTAGATTCTATCGATGCGTTAGAGCTAGGCATGGCATTAGCTAAAAAGTACCAAGTTAAACTGAATGCGGATTCAAAAGAAAACAAAGCACATTTTTATAGCGTTAATACTATCGCAGCCTTTATTCAAGCTAATCAAGAGTAATTTCCATGTCTGACAAACAAGCCTTATTTGAAAAAATCAGTGAAACCATGCAAGAAATGTTTGAGCTGACACCTGAGCAAGTTACTCCAGAGGCGCACTTATTTCACGATCTGGATTTAGACAGTATCGATGCGGTGGATTTAATTGTGACATTACAAGACATCACAGGCTACAAGCTCAAGCCAGATCAATTTAAAACCGTGCGCACCGTCAATGATGTGGTTAATGCGGTAGACGAGCTATTAAAAGAACAACAAGGCGAATAGCGACTTGTTCAATATCTTTGTGGCCGCAGCCCTAGTACTCTACCCCGTGCTGGTATTTTTTGGTTTAGGTTATTTCAGCATCCAAACCTTAGTGATGGTGTTAGCGGCGCTCTTACTGCTGCGCCATTGGCACGCCAAAAAAACGCAGCAAGCCAGCTTACCTGGCATATTTCCCTTAGTCATGCTAGGCGGCAGCTTATTGCTGCTAAGCCTCAGCGCTATCACAGATAACTTAATCGGTATGCGTTTATATCCAGTCTGGATCAACCTCAGTCTACTGGCAGTGTTCGCATTTAGTTTAATACATCCACCAACAATCATAGAGCGCTTTGCCCGTCTGACCGAGCCCAATCTGACCCCCTTTGCTTTAACCTATATTCGCCGAGTAACTCAAATGTGGTGCGGCTTTTTTTTCATCAATGCCAGTATCGCTTTTTATACTGCTGTATTTTGCAGCCTAGCTACGTGGACTTGGTATAACGGCATGGCCAGCTATCTAGCAATCGGCCTCTTATTTGCGATTGAGTTCATCGTCCGTCAATGGCTTAAAAAGCGCGACCCCGGCCATGTTTAAACTAAACCTACCTTTAACAGCCTCTCAGATCATTGCCTTTAACGCAGATGGTTCCCAGATCACCGTGGGCGAGTGGCAACCAAAGTTACAAGCGCTAGTGGTACAATTACAAGCTCATCGCGCGCAGCGATGGTTGCTTAACGTACAACAGCCATTAGACTTTTTGACAGCCTTGCTCGCGCTGTGGCATACAGGTAAAACGCCGGTTTTATTACCCAATAATGCAGCAGGTACAGTGGCGCAAATGAGCGCTCATTTTGACGTGGTACTAAGTGCACCGGAGTGCTCGCTGACTGGCAAATTTCAGCAGCTGATATTGCCAATGACACCAACTGCCAATATCGAATTGCCCTTACCAGCCATTAACGAAAACGTTGGAGTATATTTCTACACCTCTGGCTCGACTGGTACGCCCAAAAAAGAGCATAAGACGTGGCCGCAGTTACTGGCCGAGATATCCCAATTAGAGCGCACCTTTGGCACTAACATGGCATCGCAACCTGTCTACGCCAGTGTTCCTTGCCAACATATTTATGGTTTTTTATTTCGTTTGCTATGGCCTTGGCTAAGCCTGCGACCCTTCGCGAACTTTGAACTAGAATATCCTGAGCAATTGACGCACATCAGCCAGCCTTATATTTTCATCACTAGCCCAGCACTGCTCAAGCGTTTGGCACAAATAGAACCCTGTCAAACCACACCAAGTCATGTGTTTAGCTCAGGAGGAGCATTAAGTCTTGCTGGCGCACACTTATGTCGGCAACAGCTACAGCAAGACGCAATAGAAGTTTTAGGCAGCACTGAAACCGGTGGTGTGGCATGGCGACAACAACGTAGAAATAGCCTGTGGCGACGCTTTGATAACGTCGACATCAGCCTAAATTGCGACGGTTTTTTACAGGTAAGATCCCCATATTTTAGTGCTAACAGCGTTACCATGGGGGATACCGCTAAGCTTATCGACCAAGATCATTTTGAACTACTCGGCCGCGGTGATCGCATTGTCAAAGTTGAAGAAAAGCGCATTTCTTTAGTCGCTATCGAACAACATTTAATGACCCACCCTTGGATTGAAGAAGCCTGCGCCTGCGCCCTTGAACTGACCCATCGCCAAGCTATTGGCTGCGCTTTAGTACTCACCGCTAGCGGTCAACAAGCTCTGAAAACTCAAGGCAAACGCGCTCTCAGTCAAATTTTTAATCACAGCATCAGCCCCTATATTGAAGCTATTGCACGACCAAAAAAATACCGCTACTTGGCCAGCTTGCCTTACAATAGCCAAGGCAAATTAACCCATGCAGCCTTGCAAGAAGTATTTCATGACTGATTATCCAGAACTTATTCACACTAAAATTATCAATGAGCACCAAGCGGAGCTTAGTTTAACTATGCCCACTAGCTTACGTTATTTTGACGGACACTTTGCAGCAAGCCCCATCCTACCCGGCGTAGCACAAATTGAGTTTGTGATGTTTTATGGCCGTACTGTATTGCTTTTGGACCGAACCTTTGCCGGTATGGAAGTGATCAAATTTCAACAACTGATTAAGCCAGACACACAGATCCAGCTGGATTTAAAGTTTGATCCAAGCAAAAGTAAGTTGTACTTCTGTTATCACTCTGATCAGGGGCTACATGCTTCGGGTCGAATCTTATTAAGTTAACTCAGCATGATGTCGACGGTGCCATTTAAGCCTTGTTTTATTGTGCCCTTGTATAATCATGGTGCAACCTTAACGGCGACCTTAAACGCACTGAGCCAATTCAATTTACCAATCTTGGTGGTCGATGACGGCAGTAATGACGAAACCAAAGCTATCTTAGCCGAACAGGTGGCTGCTCATCCACTATGCCAAAGCTTGACTCTTGCGCAAAACCTCGGCAAAGGCGGTGCAGTAATGGCTGGTATGCGCCACCAATTTAAAGCAGGTTTTAGCCATGCACTGCAAATAGATGCCGATGGCCAACATAATTTAGCTGATATTCCAGCAATGTTAGCCAGTGCCGAACTTAACCCCTGCGACCTTATTGCTGGCGTGCCTGTGTATGATAATTCCATCCCAAAGGGACGCTTATATGGCCGCTATGTCACACATGTTTGGGTTTGGATTGAAACGCTTTCGCTAGAGCTAAAAGATACCATGTGTGGTTTTCGCGTTTACCCCCTTGCTCCTTGCTGTCAATTAGTGACGCAACAAAAGTTAGGCCAACGAATGGACTTCGATATTGAAATTATGGTGCGTTTATATTGGCAAGGGATTGCTTTTAAACAGCTTCCCACACAGGTCATCTACCCTAAAGATGGCATTTCACACTTTCGAGGCTGGGCCGACAACGTATTGATCAGCAAAATGCACACTAAATTGTTCTTTGGTATGTTGATACGAATCCCTAAATTACTCGCGATGAAATGGCAACGTTACCAGCAGCCTCAAGGAATAGACTAGTAATGAGCAAAAGTCATTGGTCAAAACGCAAAGAGCGCGGCGCCAGTTGGGGCTTAAGCTTTATGCTAACGATGTATAAATTAATGGGGCCAAGAGTCACCGCTTGGTTTTTATACCCTGTGATTGGTTATTTTTATTTAACATCAAAGCAAAGTAAGCAAGCCTCTCGTGATTATCTAGCCCGCATTAGCCCGCATCAGCAGCTATCTAGCTTTAAGCATTTTATGTGCTTTGGCCACGCCGCTCTCGACAAGGTATCGGTATGGTGTGGCTTGATTAACCAACAACACCTTAAAAGCTATGGTAACGCTGATGTGCTCAAGATGCTTGAAAGAGGCCAAGGCGGCGTATTTCTCTGCGCTCACTTAGGCAACATTGAAATCTGTCGCGCCTTAAGTGATGTGTTACCAGGGCTAAAAATAAATGCATTGGTGTTTACTAAAAACGCAGTCAAATTTAATAACATGCTGGCAAAAATTGCGCCAACAGCCAACCTTAATTTGATCCAACTGGATAATGTCGGCCCCGATACTGCTATCATGCTGGCAGAAAAAATAGCCGCGGGTGAGTTTATCGCCATCATGGCGGATCGCACCTCAACGCAGGTTCCCGAACGAAGTATTGGCGCGCCGTTTCTTGGAGAAACAGCCTATTTTCCGCAAGGACCTTTTATTCTAGCAAGCTTACTCAAGTGCCCTGTGTTTAGTTTATTTTGTCAGCGCATCGATCAACACTTTGAAATCAACGCCCAATTGCTAAGCCCTAAGCTAGTGTTAAGACGCCAGCAGCGGCAACAAGACTTAGCGATCGCGGTGGGACACTATGCCGAGCAGCTAGAAATAGCCGCTCGTAAAACACCGTATCAATGGTTTAACTTTTTCAACTTTTGGCAGAAAACACCTTAATGACTCCTTCTCCGATCCTGTTTGGCGAGCAGCCAATTACTATTGAACAAGTCGTGCAACTGGCGCAAAGTCAAGGCCAAGTGCAGCTAAGCAAACAAACCAGCTTTATCAGCAAAATAAATCAAGGAAGCCAATTTTTAGACCGGTTACTGGCGGAAGACGGGGTTATCTATGGTGTGACCACAGGTTATGGCGACTCGTGCACCGTGACTATACCTCCGCACTTAGTCACTGAACTCCCCATGCATTTAACCCGTTTTCACGGCTGTGGTTTGGGTAAAAATTTAACCCCCATCCAAGCACGCGCGGTCATGGTCGCACGCTTAAATTCACTGACCCAAGGCGCCTCAGGCGTCAGTATGGCGCTGCTAGAGCAGTTAGTGGCGTTCATTAATTTAGATTTAGTTCCACGTATTCCAGAGGAAGGATCGGTTGGGGCCAGTGGTGATTTAACCCCTTTATCTTATCTAGCGGGAGCCTTAATTGGTGAGCGCGAGGTGTACTATCAAGGCCAGTTAATGGCCGCGAAACAAGCCATGACTCTTGCCGGTATTAGGCCACACACGTTGCGACCAAAAGAAGGCTTAGCCTTAATGAACGGCACCGCAGTAATGACAGCACTAGCCTGCATTGCTTTCGATCGCGCACGCTATTTAGCCAAATTAGCCAGCCGTATTACCGCCATGGCCAGCGTTGCACTTAAGGGCAATGCCTTCCATTTTGATGAAAAATTATTTGCGGTGAAACCCCATCCCGGTCAAGCTCAAATTGCCTCCTGGATCCGAAGCGATCTTGAGCATCTCGATATGCCGCGGAACTCAGATCGATTGCAAGATCGTTATTCACTGCGCTGCGCTCCTCATGTGATCGGAGTACTCCAAGACGCGTTACCCTTCTTACGTCAGTTTATCGAAACAGAGCTTAACAGCGCTAACGACAACCCTATTATCGACGGTGTTGACGAACATGTGCTTCATGGCGGTCACTTTTATGGTGGTCACATTGCCTTTGCGATGGACTCACTGAAAAACGCGGTCGCAAATATCGCAGATCTGTTAGATCGTCAACTGGCGCTGTTAATGGATACGAAATTCAACAACGGCTTACCCGCTAACCTATCAGGCGCTAGTGCCGAGCGCAGTATGATCAATCACGGCTTCAAAGCAGTACAAATTGGCGCCTCAGCATGGACTGCCGAAGCCTTGAAACTAACCATGCCAGCGAGCGTATTCTCTCGCTCTACCGAATGCCATAATCAAGACAAAGTCAGTATGGGCACCATTGCAGCACGAGATTGCTTACGAGTGTTAGAGCTAACCGAGCAAGTCACCGCAGCCAGTTTACTGGCTGTCAGCCAAGGCATCTCATTACGTAATAGCCAAGGCGAATTGACACCGCAACAACTAACGCCAGCGCTGGCGCAATTTAAAGATCGCATTTTTGAGCAGTTTGAGTTTGTCAGTGAAGATCGACCATTGGAAGACGACTTACGCCGAACCTTAAGTCAAATCCAACAAAAACACTGGGAGCTTTACGGTGACCGATAACATTGTGCTCAGCGCCGCAATCAATCATCAAGTCACTTTTTTTGACTGCGACCCGATGGGCATCACTTGGCATGGCAACTATCTAAAATATTTTGAATTAGCCCGCTGTGCTTTATTTGAAAAAATTGATTTTAGTTACAGCGCGATGGCTGCATCCGATTTTGTGTGGCCGATCGTTGATGTTAGGGTTAAGTATGTTCGCCCCACTCGATTTGAACAACATATCGTCATTTATGCCGATTTAGTCGAGTATGAGCATAGAGTTAAAATTAACTACCGAGTTTGCGATAAAATCAGTGGCGAGGTGTTGACCAAAGGGCACACCTTGCAAGTGGCGGTAGAACAAAGCAGCCAAGAAATGTGCTATGTATCGCCGTCGATCTTAATCGAAAAACTGCAACCCTACATAGGCTAATATATGTTTAAAACCTTTAGCTCCAGCCTGCTGTTGTGGGTACTTACTAGCTTGAGTTTGCCAGCCCAAGCCAATCAGCAAGTGTTACCAGAAGATAAGCTATTTAGCCCTAAATTTGCGTTAACTGAGCCAAGTGCACAGCAACAGCAAATGAGCCAAGTTCTGACGCAGTTGTCACAGTACTCACAGCTCCAAGGTCGCTTTGTCCAGCATCGTCATCTGGCTCTTCTCAGTCAGCCCTTAGTTTCATCGGGAAACTTTAGTTTATCGGCCAGCGCAGGGCTGCATTGGCAACAAATCACTCCTTTTGCCAGTCAACTTAGCTTAAACAACACCCAGCTCAGCCAACAAATTGCCGACGGTCCAGTGCAAGTGATCAGCGCACAAGAGCAACCTGCACTATTTGCTTTTTCAAGTTTGTTCTTAGGCTTGTTTCGCGGCGATGAAATCAGCCTAAAACAAAACTTTCAGCTCTATTTTACAGGCGACATTAATGCTTGGCAGCTAGGAGGGGTCCCATTGGGGAGCCCTTTAAATCAAGCAATTAAAAGCATTCGTCTGCAAGGAAACAAGCACATAAATTACTTTGAGTTAATCGATAGCAATCAAGATAAGCTAACCATTGAATTTTCTGATGTGGTAAGCAGTAACACCGTGGAGCCTTAACTCGTATGCTGCACTTGTCGTTGCGTATCCGCGCGAGTCTTGTCTTACTATTACTGCTAGCAAGTGTCGTTACTTTGCTGGTTAAAGCCGACCAAGGCCCCCTGTTCGAGGCAAACTTTCTCACCCTGTTGCCGCAGCAACAACAAGGGAAGTTACCCAGCGCAACCTTAGCCGCCGCGCAACACCAAGTGAATAAACAACTGGGTAATCAAGTGATATTTTTAATTGGTCAGCCCGATCTCAAACAAGCGCAGCAAGCTGCCAGCACCCTAAGCTCGTTGCTGCAACAAGCGCCGCAAATAGCTAAGGTAAACCTCACTATTAATACAGAACAACAACGTCAATTAGGTCAATTTTACTTTCCGCTGCGCAGCTATTTACTCAGCCCAGCACAACAACAAGCTATTAATGTCGATTCCGGCCAACAAGTTGCACAACAAGCTCTAGTGGCGTTATACGGTCCAATGGCCGCAACGAACTCACAATTGTTACAGCAAGACCCCTTTTTCTTATTCGCCACCAGCCTTAGCCAACTATTGCCAAAACCTAATCAAGGGCAGTTAGCTCAAGGTTACATTAGTTTTCACTATCAAGGATTACATTATGTGCTGGTGACTGCTCATACACACAGTGACCATTTTTCGTTACAACAACAAGCCAGCTTGAGTGAGTACATTGACGACATTTTGCAGCAAGTTGAACAAACATACTCAGTAACCACGCTAAAATCTGGCGCACTGTTTTACAGCCAAGCAGGAGCAAACTCAGCCAAAACTGAAATATCCAGCATAGGCTTAGGCTCATTATTGGGCGTTATTTTACTTGTCTTAATCTGCTTTCGCAGTATCACACCACTAATACTTACCTTTAGCGCGATTGCTTGTGGCTGCCTAGTTGCCCTTGCCACAACCGTATTGGTATTTGGTCAAATCCACCTTTTCACTCTAGTGATTGGCGCGAGTTTAATTGGAGTTTCAGTTGATTACTCGTTTCACTACTTGGTCGAAGCTCAGCAAAAACAACCCCTACAGCGGGTTTATCACGGTATTACTGCTGGTTTATGTACCAGTGTGACAGCTTATTTAACCATGGCATTAGCGCCTTTCCCTGGGTTGCAGCAACTGGCGGTATTTGCCAGCAGTGGCCTGATATTTTGTTATTTATTCGTGTTAGGTATTTTTCCACTTATTAAGTGGCAACATCGCCCGCCAACATTAGGCATGCATTATTTGCCTTGGCTACTAAAACCCGCTCAGCGCTTATCCCAACGCACCACACTTGTTTCTGCTGCATTACTGCTTGCTTGTAGCGCTTGGCTGTTAACCAGCAATGACGATATCCGTCAGCTGCAGCAGCTACCAGCGGAATTAACAGCGCAAGAAAAACAAATAAAAACCATTACACAACAGCAATTAGAGTCTTACTATTTATTGATTCAAGGGCAAAGCGAAGCCGATTTATTAACGCTAAATCAAGTAGTGTCAGTGCAATTAGATAAGTTGAAACAGCAGCAAACACTGGACGGATACCAAAGTATTAGCCAATGGGTTCCCAGCCCCAATCAGCAACAGCAAAGTCATCTCGCTTGGCAACAGCTGATCAACCATCAGCTCAGCCTGTACTTAACTCAGCTCGGGATGACGCAAGCCGAGCAGAACAAAATTACGCAAACCTTAATGACATCGCCAGCCCCACTCACACTCACTCAGTGGTTGGCTTCACCTGTGAGCGAGCAATTTGGTTGGTTGGCATTGCCGCAACAGCATGCCAGTTTAGTCATTATATCCGGTGTCAAAGATAAAGCCCGCTTACAACAGTTAGTCGATAGCTTGCCCAAAGTAGAGTTAGTAGATCAGCGCGCTCAGCTATCAGCATTATTTAAACAATATCGACAGTTAATGACGCTATTGCTGGTACTAGCTTATGGCATTATTTTGTTAGCCTTATGGGGATACTTTGGTAGACAGGTCGCCACTAAAATCATACTCGCGCCCATTTTAGCCGCACTAAGCAGCTTAGCTGTATTAGCTTTGACAGGCCAAGCCATTAATTTATTTCACGTTATTGCATTAATTTTGGTGCTAGGTATCGGCATAGATTACACCTTATTTTTTGCCGCCCAACAGGGGATTTTAATACCTAAGCGCCAGCAGGAAAAAATGAAACCTATGTCAAACAAGCAACGCAATATTTATCCAACTCACTTAGCCATCACTTTGTCTGCACTAACCACCATATTGTCATTTGGTTTACTGGCATTAAGCGATACTTACGCCATTGCTTCATTTGGCACAACAGTACTAATAGGCATTATTGCCGCCTATGGCTTTGCTCCCATTGCATTACAGCCTTGGCGCAGCGCCGAGGAGCAATCATGACACTTCTTTGCCGCTTGCTCTCCCACATAGCCTTGATAATACTGTTATCGGCCTGTAGTCAGCTCACTTCAGTGCCTGCAGACAGTATACGGCTCAGCCGCCAATTAGCCTTGCAGTTGCCCGCTCCGAACGCCTTAGGCCAACCTTTTCACGCCACTCAGTTAGTTACTGGGCAATACGGCAACCAAGACTTTAATGGCCAGTTTCAGCTTGAACTCACCGAAAATAAACTGGTATTACTTGCCCTTGCCCCTTGGGGCCCCTCGCTGTTCAGCGCCACGCTTACGCCAAATAACTTGACCACTAGCCAAACCAGTGTCGCGCAAGTTGATGTGAGGTATATGCTGGCTGATTTCTTACTAACCTATTTGCCTTACGATGCCTTGAAGCAATCATTGCACGGTAAGGAGATCACGATCAAAGAGTCAGCAACACGACGTGAGATTTGGCTCGCACAAACATTAATCATTACCATTGACTACGCGCCAAACCCGAATGTAACAGCAGCGAAAAGCCGCTGGCAAAACCATATCCACTTCCACAACCATTTACGCGGTTATCAGCTGGAGATTAAAACCTTAACATTTACACCTGCGCCATTAGCTCAATCCATCATGGCTGAACCCCAACCTAACGCTGAGCCATAGGAGCAAACAGTGCAACCTGAACGTGCGCCTTTATATCTAAACCATTTTGCCATCACTAGCCCGTTGGGAGTTAACGCAGCCCAAGTGCTTGAACACCTATTGGAGCCACCTGCTAATTTGTTACGCCCGTATGGTCCCTTAGTGTCGGGAAAAACCGTATTAGTCGGTCAAGTTTGTGATCCCTTACCTCACTTACCCGAATACCTAGTATCTTACCAAACGCGTAATAATCAATTATTACTCAGTGCCTTAAGCCAAATCGCCAAGCCAATAGCTGCAGCCAAAAAACGCTACGGTGCCGATCGCATCGCCATTATTTTAGGGACCAGTACATCGGGCATTGCCGATGGTGAAACGGCACTAACACAGCAAATACACACAGGAAACTGGCCTGACGATTATAATTATACGCAGCAAGAAATCGGTCACTTATCTGCCTTTGCCGCCACTTATTTAGGCCTCACCGGCGTGAGCTATACCATTTCAACAGCTTGTTCCAGCTCAGGCAAGGTTCTCGCCAGTGCACAGCGGTTACTGCATGCCGATTTGGCAGATATGGTGATAGTGGGCGGCTGTGACACACTCTCTGGTCTTACGCTCAACGGCTTTGATGGGTTAGAGTCTTTAGCAACAGATATCTGCTTACCGTTTTCCCCCCAGCGTGACGGCATAAACATAGGTGAAGCAGCCGCTTTAGCCTGCCTAAGCAAAGTACCTTCCGAGATCCAGCTGTTAGGTGTCGGCGAAGCATCCGATGGCTTTCATATTTCATCGCCCGATCCACAAGGCCGGGGAGCCGAGCTCGCGATTCAACAAGCCTTAGAGCAAGCGAAAGTGACTCCAGCACAGATTGGTTACATCAATCTACACGGCACCGCCACCATTAAAAACGATGCAATGGAAAGCCACCTCATCAATCGTATTTTTGGCACGAATACACCTTGCAGCTCAACCAAACCGTTGACGGGCCATGCCTTAGGGGCAGCAGGCGCTCAAGAATGGTTATTATGCGCGCTGCTATTAAGTAGCCAAAACCCGCGTCGCATTTTGCCACAACAACAAGGTAGTACTGACTATGATCCTGATTTGCCTCCCATAGGGCTGATCCGCCAAGCACAAACTTGGCAATCGGGCATCTTTATGAGTAACTCATTTGCCTTTGGCGGCAGCAATGTTTCCGTTATTATAGGCCGTCATTCATTAACCCCAGTGCAAACAGAGCCTCCTCATGACCGTTAAACCAACCTCGTTAGCCCAATTTGATGCTGAGCACTTTATCCCTCATCGCCGTAGCATGGTGCTATTGGATAAGATCATATTTGCCGATGAAACGCGCTGCATTAGCCAATTAGAGATCCATGCAAACTCATTGTTTGCCAACGAGCAAGGTGTACCAAGCTGGGTAGGTATCGAATACATGGCGCAAACCATTGCCGCCTTCGCAGGCGTACAAGCCAGAGCTAAAGCACAAGAGCCTGAAATCGGTTTTTTACTCGGTACGCGCAGTTATCAAGTACAGACGCCACTATTTAAGATTGGGCAAAAACTGCAAATTAGCGCCACTCATGTGCTAACCGACAATTCGCTTACCGTATTTGCCTGTTCTTTGCATCAAGGGGTTGATGAGCCATGGTCAGGCTTAGGTACTTTAATCGCTGAGGCGCGGATCAATGCATATTTGCCCGACCCCGACACCTTAAAAACTTATTTAGCCTAATAAGGCTAGCGCTGCCCCTGTGATGCAGCATTGATTGAATTTAAGTAGTAGGAACAATTTTTATGCGCAGAGTATTAGTCACCGGAGCCAGCAAAGGGATTGGCCGCGCCATCGCCATTGAATTAAGCCAGCAAGGTTTTACAGTTATTGTACACTATCACACTGACTTAGCCGGCGCGCGAGCAACCCAAGCCGACATCGCAGCGCTTGGACAGTCATCTCAACTGCTCCAGTTTGATATCAGTGATCGCGAACAAACTAAACAAGTCATTGAAGCCGATATTGCTGAACACTGTGCTTATTATGGCGTGGTGAACAATGCCGGGATCGCGCGCGACAATGCCTTTCCAGCAATGCCAGGCGACGAGTGGGATAGCGTTATCCACACCAACTTAGACAGTTTTTATAACGTACTACACCCTTGTATTATGCCCATGATCCGCACCAGAAAAGGCGGCCGGATCGTCACCTTAGCTTCGGTTTCTGGGATCATGGGTAATCGTGGTCAAGTAAACTATAGCGCGGCAAAAGCAGGGGTGATTGGCGCAACCAAAGCCCTAGCGGTCGAGCTAGCAAAGCGCAAAATCACTGTTAACTGTGTTGCCCCAGGGCTCATAGAAACCGACATGCTAGATCAAGAAACCCTAGAGCACGCCTTAACCTTAGTACCCAGCCAACGCGCCGGCAAGCCGGAAGAGGTAGCAGGCTTAGTCGCCTATTTGATGTCTGATAAAGCGGCGTATGTTACACGCCAAGTGATTTCAATCAATGGAGGCATGCTATGACTCGCATTGAAGGCCACCGTGTTGTTATTACTGGCTTTGGTGCTATCACCTCATTAGGCCAAACTCCAGAATCCATTTTAGCTAATGTACTCGCAAATAAGTCGGGCATAAAACGGATGGAACAATGGCAAGACATAGCAGGATTAAATACTCAACTCGGGGGGCCAGTGCTAGAGTTCAGCCTACCGAAACATTACAGCCGAAAAAAAATCCGCGCCATGGGCCGTGTCGCCAAATTTGCGACGTTAGCCACCGAACACGCATTAATCGATGCCGATTTACTTGGTAAAGATGTTTTAAGCAATGGCCAAACTGGCATCGCTTATGGCTCTTGTGGTGGCAGTTCATCGCCACTGGCAGCTTTTTCCGATGTGTTAGAAAAACGCACTACCGCGGGCATCACTGCCACCACCTATATCAAGCTAATGAGCCACACCACAGCTGTCAATACGGCACTATTTTTCGGCTTAAAAGGCCGTGTAATCACCACCAGCAGTGCCTGTACTTCTAGCTCACAAGCTATAGGTTACGCTTACGAAGCCATAAAATACGGCCAACAACAAGTGATGATAGCAGGAGGTGCTGAAGAGTTATGCCCGACGCAAGCAGCAATATTTGACACACTCTACGCCACCAGTTTACAAAATGACGAACCAACAACCACCCCAAAGCCCTTTGATCACCAGCGTGATGGCTTAGTCATTGGTGAAGGCGGTTGTACCCTTATTTTAGAAAATCGCGATCATGCCTTGGCTCGCGGAGCTCGCATTTACGCTGAAGTGATAGGCTTTGGCACCAACTGCGATGCAGAGCATGTGACTCAGCCCACAGCCGAGACCATGCAACAAGCCATGCAGCTGGCATTAAACGATGCCATCATCGAGCCCTCCGCCATTCAATATGTCTGCGCCCACGGCACCGCTACCGAGCGCGGCGATATTGCCGAAAGTAATGCGACGGCGGCATTGTTTAACCCAACAACGGCTATCAGCTCATTTAAAGGCCACTTTGGTCATACCCTAGGGGCATGTGGCTCACTGGAGTCCATGTTAAGTATCAAAATGATGTTAGCAGGGCAATTTGCCGCCACACGTAATTTACAACAGGTGGATCCCGCTTGTGGTGCGTTAAATTACATTAAAGACCAACCATTGGAATTAGCGTGCGACACTATCATGAGTAATAACTTTGCGTTTGGTGGGATTAATACATCACTGATTTTCAAAAAACACATCGAATAATAACGCGATATTTTGATTGGAAATTAGGGGGTCTTCACGGGCTTGTATGGCTAGACGAAAAAGATACCAATCTGGTGTTTTATCGAAACCTGGAACGCTAACAAGGAACCTTACGCGACCATCTCCGCTTATGCGAGATCCAGATGACTAGACTTGTTACGATTCAATTAGGAGCGACTAACTTAATTGGCTAAAACCATGCAAAGTGAGCTCTCGTCCCACTGCATGGATAGCATCATGTATAAGGCAAGGGTGACTATGTCGCCTTGGCCGCCTCTTGGATCTGATACAACACCCGATGCTCGGCGCACACCTGCTGACAGTCACAACTGGGCTCAATATCAATGCTGGCGAGGCCACCACAACTGCCTTGAATGGCGCGGCGCTTAAAAATTACGCCCAACGCCATGGCCAGCGAGATGAATAAAAAAATCACAAAAGCTAGCGCATATTCCATTAGTGACAACCATTTATGTGGCCATGACAACCAGCATGCTGACAGCTGCCATTTTGAGGGAGTACGCCTTGATCAGGGCAAGTCAGTGAATGGCTTCGCGTCTTCGCTTGCGCCAATAACTCAGTAACCGAGTGACGAGTATTGCCTTGCTCTACCTCTATCCCCGCCATTAAAAGCTTAGCTAAGGTTTTTTGGCCTATCTTTCTGACGATGACCGTTTTACAGCCCATGGTAGTAAGCATATTAATTAACTGCGTTTTGCCCTGACAACCCGATGTGGCGAGTGCCGGATTCTCAATCCGCGCTAAACACTGCCCCTGTTGGTCATAAAAATCGAAGCTCTCAGACTGAGAAAAACGATGGGATAACTTTTCATTACTTGTCGCGATGGCATAAATCATCTTGATTCCTTTTGTTCAATTATTGGTCGGTTTTCGCCAAGAGCCAAAGCCTCGCCATGCACCAAGGCGTGAGTGATCTTATGCCGAGCCTGCTTCAGAATGTTGGCGAATGTTTGCCGCGATACTTGCATTTGCTTAGCGGCATCTTGCTGAGATAAGCCTTCAAGATCCACCAGCCGAATGGCTTCAAACTCATCCACCGCAATACTGACTTGGTTTAACTCACTAGTGGGGATGCCATTCGGTTTAAAAAATCGATAGGGCGAGCCATGATGTGGACAAATATGACGTTTGATTTTGGGTCTCATTATTGGTGCTCTTTGCTAAGTACTTATGCTATCCTAACCCAGTTATTGGCATATGCCAATAACTTTTTTTCAAAGGAGCAACTAATGAGTGGTCAGCTTAGGACTGCAACTGCAACACTACAGAACTTAATTAAACATGCTCAGCCCAATGATAGCGGTCAGCAACTCTTGCCCGTCGCCAAACAGCCAAGTCACCAACACTGTGTTTTGTGCAGCCCAAACGCCCTGATGGGCTTAAAGATTAATTTTTTCAGTTCCGAAAATTCAGTGTGGGCACACACCAAGGGAAGCCAACATCAGCAGGGCTATCAGGACATTATTCATGGCGGCGTATTAGCTGCGTTAGTGGACGCAACCATGTGCCAAACCTTATTTAGCCACGAAATAACGGCCGTCACTGCTGAAATGTGTGTTCGTTATTTGCATCCCGTTCCCGTAGGCAGTGAAATTTTAATGCAGGGAAGCCTAGTTACCAGCCATCCGCCCTTATTTAACGTGCAGGCCAAATTATTTGTTAACGGCCAATTAGTGGTTAAAGCGCGGGCTAAGTTTTTTCAATCAAAGGCAAGATAATGGCACAATCCACCACACGTATAACCGTATTAGCGGACAATATCGCAACACCGCCTTTGCTCAGCGAACATGGCTTTGCTGTATTAATTGAACGCGATCAAGAACGGATTTTATTTGATACGGGGCAAGGGCTCGCCCTATTTGAAAACGCAGATCAACTCGGCATCCCCTTAGACAACCTAACAGCCATTGCACTTAGCCATGGTCACTACGATCATACCGGCAACCTTGCTCAACTACTGGATTTAAATCCGCACTGTCGGTTATATCTGCATCCTGACTGCACCATTGAGCGGTATGTGTTACATGATAACCAGCCAGTAAAAATGATCGGCATGCCTAACTCGGCCAAACAAGCGATCGCCAAGCACGATCCAGCCTTGATCCACTTCACTTCTCAGGCATGCAAACTCACTGTAGAAATTAGCTTAACTGGTACTATCCCCAAATTTCATCCCTTGGAAAAAACCAGCGGTCCATTCTATTTAGATCAAAAAGGATTGCATATTGATCAACTAGGGGATGATCAAAGCTTATGGCTAACTACGAAGCACGGCATCTGCGTGATCACGGGCTGTTGTCACACAGGTTTAATCAACACCTTGGCGTTTATCCAGCAACAAGAGCCACGCGCCTCACTAACTCACTTAATCGGCGGCCTACATTTAGCTAACGCGACGAGTGAGCGGCTTGATGCCAGTGTCCAATATCTTCATCAACAACCTTGGCAGCACTTGTACCTTTCCCACTGCACGGGCGCACGAGCCACTGATGCTATCGGTCAACTCCCCTCACTGATAAATAAAGTCACATCTACTTATGTGGGACGAGTCATAAACGTTTAGTAGATAATAATTTGGCGAGCGCTAAAAGCTACCTTTAAGGTGGGATAAGTGAGTTTTCTACTGCTGAATGCGGTTTAAGCTTAAAATAGCCCAAACGACGTCATAGAGATCTGCTGTGACAAACAAGCTCACTTTATAAAAAAGCGTTTATTGGTTAACCAATAACGCTTTTTTACACTCAGTAATTAGTCTTTAAAAGTGCTGATTCAACATCACTGGATGCGGCTTAAGCGCTGTGTTACCTGCGCTACGCGCTAATGTGGAACCATCACATACTAGCTCATTACTCGCTGAACTTGGATCTAATAGGTAAGCTGTACTGGCATTATCAATACAGCGATTACCACGATAACTAAAGCCATGCTCCACAATATTTTCCACTCTGATCAATCGGGTTAAGCTAGCAAAGCTTTCGCTCATTGCTTCAGTCCAAATATAAGGAGTACGCGGATCATACTGGCCACCGAGGATCAACACAGGCTGTTGTAACTTAGCATCCATTTCTGTCACGGTAGCCATTGGGTCTCGCTCACCCACCCAATTCATACACATGTTCGCTTCAGAGTAAAAATTCCTTAACCCATAAACAGCCGATGCCTGAGCAAAGTCTGGTTCATAAGTATTCGCTTCTGCAAATGTCAGCGGGGTTGACTCATCAGCACATACCACAGACTTGAACATCGCATTAGTGCGGGCTGCATCAGCTTGATCATCAGCTTGATACCAATTTGTCGAAGCAACTAAGCGGTTTAATAATGACACTTTGCCATTATCTAATAACTCAAACACACCAGCTTTTTGATGATCCCAATAGCCTTCACTATCTTTAGTGCGCAATGCAAAAATGGCATTCACCCCAGTAACTAAATCAAGCTCGCCATCATTGCCATAAATGGCACCGTTATTAAATAATGATGTTACTCCTTGGTCTAACGCTTGTTTACGCTCTGGAGTCCCCAAACGATATGAAGCAACTACGTCATAGCCTTTCGCATTATCAAGATTCATCTCGACAAAATTCCCTCGCTTAGGCGACATAGGTGAATCTAATACTAAAGCTCTTATCCGCTCTGGAAACAAATCAGCGTAAACGCTGCCAACACGGGTACCGTAGGAATAACCTAAAAAGCTAATTTGCTCTTCGCCTAAATGGGCGCGTAACGCATCGATGTCTTTCACTAAGGTATTAGTGCTAATATTCACCGCAGACTTTGTATTAAACTCATCACATGCATTCACATTGTTGGCCAGCTCAACCGCACATTGCTTTAACTCTTTGGCATAGGCACTCTGACCTGAGCCACGTGGATCTAACGCCACAATATCAAAACGCTCAACAATTGCTTGATCAAACAAGCCTGCATTAACCATCCAAGCCAAACTAGCTTGCGCTTCTTGACCAGGGCCCCCAAAATTGACGAATAAGGTACCGATTCGATTGTTAGTATCCGTTGCTTTATGAATGGCATAAAACACTTTTACTTTGCTGCCGTCATCATTAATGTAGCTAGCAGGCACTTCTAATTGCTGGCATTCCAAGCCAGTCGCACATATTGGTGAGTCTTCTGACTTATCGGCCCCAACACTAAAGCCGTCGCCACCGCCACCGCCGCCACAGCCAGCGAGTAAAATGGCCGACACTGCACTTGCTAATATTGCTTTTTTCATCATATCCCTATTTCTTATCTGTTATAAACGATAAAGTCACCAGTAAAATACCCATAGCGACATATTATGTCAACACTGATCATTTATATTTATTTGACTTAAATCATGATTTTTTAATCTATCTTGCTGCAACCCATGTCATTCACAGACTACTCTTATTCCTAGCCATACTGACTAACCCCGTTTAAGTAAGTAATACCTGCTTATCTCGCCCAATTTAAAGCGAGAAGGTTGCCAATTCTTTAGCTTTCTAGCATGGAAAATAATCATTACGACTGAAAAATTGTCAGAGAATACACGTTCAGGCATGTTTCCCCTTTAAGTAGAACAGCAATGAATATATATTTTTATTACGGATTTTTAACCTGTCAGATAAAGCAGGTTTATAGTTACTTGATCAAAAAGTGAATAAACTGACTTTAGAAAGAAGGGGAAATAAGGCCTGACATAATCGCTTTAGATATGGCTTGATACCGGTTTGACGCATTTAGTTTGCTACATACATTCGATAAATGGAAAATGACCGTGCGCTCAGCGCAGCCAATAATATGAGATATTTCCCAGGCACTTTTTCCCTCTGAAGCCCAGAGCAAACATTCATTCTCGCGCTTAGTTAATTTTATTTTTTGCTGATGCGTTTTATTATTAATGCGATGAATCGCTTCCTGTAACGCGGGAGTAAGCAACTGCATAATGGGTAAAATATCGTTAAGCTTTGCTTCATCATAGTCAGAGGATAGCGCCATACTTAGCATACCAAATTCGCCCTGCATACCATGTACAGGGATAGTAAACCCGGTCTTTAATCCAATTGAGGCTGCTTCTTTCATCACATCAACACCGCCCTTTTTCTTTGGGCTCACTTTTTGGATATGTGACCAAGTTGCGGGTAAGTAGTTGTCATATGAATAAGCAACCACTGGATCAAGATTAATCAACTTTTCTTCGTCATATGATTTACGCCATTCACTTGGGTAATTATCCACAATAAAGGTGCTTCTCTTAGTAATGCTTTGCACAGAAGAGAGTCCAAATAGGTAATACTCAAGTTCAATCAAAGCTGCCGCTTTTTCCAATACTAGGTTAATAGCTTCAAACGTATCTGCACGTTTGAGCTCGAGGATTAAATCTAACACAGCATTCACACTCTTTACCTTGTGCTTCAAAGGAGGACGTAACTTATCATATAACCTCAGCTTTGTTTGAGCCTATCGTCATAATGTGAATGATCTTTACAGTAAAATGATCGCTAAACAACTACCCTTTACGCCCATGTTTAATCCGGCTCAATGCCACTGGGGTGATCCCTAAATAACGGGCGATGTCGTTCTGGGTAATGCGATGGAGTAAATCCGGTTGGTGCTGCATTAATTGCTGATAACGGGTGGTGGCATCTAAACACAGAAACTCGTATTCACGACGCTCCTTTTTCTGTGCCAGCTTGATTAATGATGCGAGCATAAAGCGACTTAATTCAAGATCATCTAAGGTATGTTGGTAAAGCGAATCAAAGTCGACCTTGACCAACGCTGCTGGCTCTAAGGCCAGCAAACTAAAAGTACAGGGCTCACGCTCAAATACCGCTGATAAATTCGTGATCACATCACCTTCAGCAATAAAAGACTTCACCAGCTCTTTACCGTCTTGGCATAAATAATAAGCTTTAAATAACCCTTGTTTAACAAAATATAACGCGTCTTCCATCTCGCCTTGACGGAATAAGTGCTGCCCCGCAGCTAAATTCACTTGGCGGCCATGCTCGATGACGTATTGTTTAATATCCATATTATTTCTACTCCGCAACCATCACAAATACGAAGCAAGACAATGCTCCGATCTATTATCAGCGTTTTAACCTAGGTTAATTACCTCGGCTAACTTTCTACTTACAGTGAGCTTAAATCGAAAGGAGCTCACATGTTACAAAGTAATACGCGGTCTAAAAAGAAACAGATGCAACTGACCAATAAAACCATCGTCATCACTGGCGGCACCGCTGGGATTGGAAGGCAGTTAGTACAGCTGCTTGCCCCAGCGAATCACCTTTATGTGATTGGCCGCAGCGTTGCAAAACTCAACGATTTACAGCAAAAGTACCCAAATGTTATTGCCATTCACGCCGATTTGAACGACACCACGTTGCTCGAAACTAAGCTAGCTCAGTTATTAAAGCAAGTATCTAAAGTCGATGTACTCATTAACAATGCCGCTGTGCAACACACTGCAACATACATAGATCCCAATTTCCAATATCAACAAATAGCAAGTGAGATTAACGTCAATTTTACCGCTATTTGCCAGCTCACTTACCTGCTGCTGCCCACATTAATGGCCAGTGAGTCTGCTCGGATCGTCAATATCAATTCGGGCCTTGCCATCGCGCCAAAAGCCCAATCTGCCATTTACTGCGCCAGTAAAAGTGCACTGAACAGCTTTAGTTTATCGTTACGTTATCAGCTCGAACACACCTCGGTGTTAGTGCAACAAGCCCTATTGCCATTGGTGGATACCGCCATGACAGAAGGTAGAGGATCAGGGAAATTAGTTGCTCGAGAGGCCGCTCAACATATTATTCGTGGCATTGAGCGCGGCACCTTAGATAACGACATCGGCAAAGTTAAATTACTGCGTTTGCTGATGCGCTTTGCGCCCAACATGGCTTACAAACTGATGAAAGCTTCCTGAAACTGAATTCCTATAGAAAGGACAACAATATGAAATCGTTATTTAAAGTGATGTTAATTTTAGCCCTAGGCTTTGCTTCTACCTTTATTTTTCTCAAGCTTGCAGGGATACTTAGCTTGGCAGATATATCGCGCTGGTTAGAGCAAGCCAGCGCCCTACCCCATGGTTATTTATTTGCACTGGTGATCGGCTTACTATTTTTAGACTTGTTTATCGCCATGCCGACGCTCACTATTATTATTCTATCCGGTTATTTTCTCGGCTTTAGCCAAGGCGCATTAGCAGCAAGTACTGGCCTATTGTTAGCAGGTTTAGGTGGATATATTTTGAGTCAGTATTTTGGTCAACCATTCGTTCGCCTGCTCATCCGCGATCCAGCAAAGCGAACAGAGATGATCGATGGCTTTGATCGCTACGGCGCCATGATGATCTTACTGTCACGCGCGATGCCAATTTTACCGGAAGTGAGCGCTTGCATGGCAGGACTGACAAAAATGCCGTTTTGGCGTTTTCTCGGAATTTGGATCGCCAGCGCAGTGCCTTACGCAACCATCGCCGCTTATGCTGGATCCATTAGCACCCTGCAAAATCCAAAGCCAGCGATTCTCACTGCCGTAGGCTTAAGTGTATTTTTCTGGTTGGGTTGGTATTTGTTTACTAAGCAACAACGAAAAGCTTCATCACTATCAAATGGCGCTTAAACTCTTCCCTCTACGATTACTTCACGGCTCGCCGTTGTAAGTACTGCTTGTTAATTTGGTCCAGCGCGGCATCATTATGGGTGCGTCTGGACTCAGTCCACTGCTGCAAAGCTAGTCTTTCAATCGAGCAAACGAGGTACATAACGCTTTATAATGTATTCAGCTAGTGAGACGCCGCCCAAATCATTAAAACCTTCATGGTCACCATTGATCGCTATCGTGGCTTTAAGCTCAGGAATAACCAAAATAAACTGCCCCTTAAACCCTCTTGCAGCCATAACAGTGATATCTTTCCCCTTCAATTTAAACACATTACTCCACCAATAATAACCATATTGGCTCCATGTTGATCTTGTCGAGATATGGGGCGCGATTGAACTCTTTATCCAATGCGCATTCACTAGTTGATCACCAGACCATGCGCCATTATTTTGCACAAGTTCACCAATTTTAAGCATATCCCAGCTTGTTAGTACTAACCCACCTGCGGTGTTTGCACTGCCGTCAGCGAGTAGGTGCCACTCAAAATACTTAATTCCCATTGGCAGAAATAAGTTCTGCTTGGCAAATTCAACCACACTGACTCCAGTCGCATTTGCTATGATCCGCCCCACCAGCGTGGCTGGGCCTTCACCATAATTAAAACCTTCAATGCCACTTTCGGCAGCGCCAAATCCTAGAATAAATTCGACAGAGTCTGGCGCTGCGAAATATGCCTCTAATTGAGGTGAAAAAGCACTTTGACCATCATTAACCGCAAATAGAGGCATATTGCCAATCGGTGATTTCATCAGCAGTAGATCTTCAATCGTAACCGTTTTACCATACTCGCCAAGCAGGTGAGTATGATCCGGTAAATACATGGCAATGGGATCATGAACTGAGTGAATAAAACCTTTATCTATCGCAATTCCTACCAGCAAAGATGTGACACTTTTTGTCACGGAATTTAACCCATAAAGCTCAAGCTTGGACTCACCGTTAGCAAAGCAGTTAAACCGAATAGTACCCGCAACACTAACAATCATCGCTTTAAGCTCATCACCGGAGCGTATTCTGTTAAGGCAAAGCCGAGCTAAGAATGGTTCGTCATCATCAATAAAAACTTCAGGCACAATAACATCAGATGGAGAGCCTTCCACCCAATATTCGTCGTTATGGGCTTCATTAGTCAGCTCATAAGCGCTAAGTACGTCATCATATATACTGGTATAAATTGACGCAGTGAAAATTAAAGCAAATATAAACATTATTAGGCCCAAACCAAAGAAGTTAGAATGATAGAGTTTTTTAATCAACAATCTCACAAAGCAATCCTAACAATATTCAGCCACCTGAATTCAATGGCGACTTGACCTTCAACTATGTATGGAAAGTAGCTTACTTACCATTGTAAAAAATATCTAATTAAAAAATATATAATAATGACAAATGAAAATTAAGTACTGATATCAGTATGTAGCCCTGAAAAAAATCACCTCGACCAAAGGCTATAAGGCTGCTGCATTAATTGCGAGTTGTAATAGCGCTTATCACCCGTCACTTCTTCGCCGAGCCAGCTGGGCTTGGCAAAGGCTTCATCAACACTTGTTAACTCGACTTCTGCGACCACCAGACCAGCGTTGTCACCGTAGAATTCATCTACTTCAAAGGTGTGCAGGCCTGCTTTCACCAAATAACGGGTTTTATCAATCACACCCGGTTCACATAAGGCCAATAAAGCTTGCGCTTCCGCGACGGGGATTTCTCGCTCCCACTCAAAACGACTTAATCCTGCAGCATCACTGATGCCTTTAATGGTTAAAAAACCTTGCTCACCTTTAATTCGCACCCGCACGCAGCGCTCAGGGGCAGAGTTTAAGTAACCTTGGGTAATGCGCTGAGCTTTAAAAGCGTCATTCTTATAATCACCTGTCACTAAAAATTTACGCTCTATCTCTTGCATCTATACTGATCCTTTTCGGGTAATTTGGCTTAAACTGCGCAAACATTATCAAATAAACCTGACATATGCTGAAACCGTCAACTAATTAGCGAGAGAAAAAAGATGAAAGCCAGTACGCAGCAGGGATATCAACAACGTCTAATCAAGGTGGTGGATTATATGTATCAACACTTAGATGCACCACTAGATGTGAATACCTTAGCCGATGTGGCCTGTATGTCACCGTATCACTTTCATCGTATCTATCGTTTGATGACAGGTGAAACGATTAATACCACAGTGAGAAGGCTGCGTTTATTTCTATCTGCCGCCGAATTAATTCGCACTCAAGCGCCCATTGCAGAAGTAGCGAAAAAGTTTAACTACAGCACGTTAGAAGCTTATAGCCGCGCCTTCGCTCAGTTATTTAATCAGCCGCCCAGTGAGTATCGCCAACAAAATAGCCAAGGCAATACCACACCAGAACCGCTGTCACCCCAGTCGTGGATGCAGTTTCAGCCCTTTTATGATCAGGAGATCCACCTTATGTATCCAGTTGAAGTTACCGAAATACCACTACTTAACTTTATCGGCATCAAACATCACGGCGATTATATGAAGATCGGCCAAGCCTTCGATAAGTTGTGTATGTATGCTGGCAGTCGAAACTTATTTACACCACAAACCCGTAGCTTTGGCATCTATTATCAGGATCCTAAAACCGTTGCGACGGAAGATCTGGAATCCATGGCTTGTATTACCATTGACGATCCGAATTTGGTACTGGAGGATGAGCAGATCCAACACTTGTCGATCCCAGCGAGTAAAGCTGCTGCTTTGATGTTTAAAGGGCCTTATGCCGAATTAGAGCAGCCCTACGCTTGGCTATTTGGCCAATGGTTGCCGCAAAGCGGCCGTACCCTTAAAGATCATCCCGCATTTGAAGAATACCTCAACAATCCACAAGACACAGCGCCAAAAGATCTACTCACAAGGATCTATTGCTTGGTTGAATAGCTTTATTAATCTTCTACACCAATAAAAAAGCAGATCCTGATGGGATCTGCTTTAGCAATTGAGACTGCAACACTCAAGGGTGAGTTTGTTTCACGAGCCGCCGTGAATACATCCATGTAGGCTGAAACAAGGCATCCCTGCCTTGTATACTCGCTCAATCAAACCCACCCTTTCACGATTAGCTCAGCGAGAAGGCTAGTGATGACTAAGGGCGCAAACCTAAGGTATGGCAAATTGCATAGCTTAGTTCACTGCGGTTCAGGGTGTAAAAATGAAAATCTTTCACGCCTTCTTGCCCTAGCACCTTCACCATGTCCATCGCGATGCTGGCACCAATCAAGTTGCGTGTGGTCGGATCGTTATCCGTACCATCATAAAGCTTGTGCATCCAACCTGGCACTTTCACATTACATAACTTAGAAAACTTCACTAATGTTTTGTAGTTAGACACGGGTAAGATCCCCGGCACAATCTCTTGCGTAATACCAATGGCAGCACAACGGTCGCGAAAGCGTAAGTAGCTTTCCACATCAAAAAAGAACTGAGTGATAGCACGATCGGCACCAGCATCCATTTTATCTTTAAACGCGAGTAAATCCGCTTGTGCATTTTTCGCTTCAGGATGTACTTCTGGGTACGCCGCTACCGAGATATCAAAGTCGGCCTGCTCTTTTAATAAGCGCACCAAGTCAGTCGCGTACATATGGGGCTTATCACTGCCCGCTGGAATATCACCGCGCAAGGCAACAATGTTCTTAATGCCGCTGTTCCAATAGTCTAGGGCTATTTGCTTTAACTCATCTTTACTGGCATCGATACAAGTTAAATGCGGCGCGGCTACTAGCCCTGTGCGATCTTTAATTTCTTTAATCACGCTATGAGTACGATCACGCGTACCCGAGTTAGCACCATAAGTGACCGAAACAAACTTTGGCTTTAGGGTTTTTAACCGATCAATAGACTGCCATAAGGTATCTTCCATCGCTTCGGAAGTGGGCGGAAAAAACTCAAAAGACACATTCAAATCGCCCTTTAAATCAGCGATATTCTGGTTCAAAATTTCAATATTACGTGCCGTTTGACTACCCATGATCCATTCCTTTTAAATTCAAGCAAAGACGAAACTGTGACTAAAACAAATAGCCGTTTAGCCGTCTGAATGGCTTAATTTAATGAATTATGAATTAATGTCAACAACTTTGATTTAACATGAAATTTACTCATAAATATGGTGAAATTTACTCATATTCATGATTTATAGGTAAATCAATTTGCACTTACTTGGCAACAAACGTTGGAAATAGAAGGTATTACTGGAGACTGGTGTTTTTGTTTCGCTATACCTGTGGCATCCTGAACAAAACATTGCCACTAGGACTTTTCAATATGGATCACAATACTCCCAAGCTTTCCTTACGTACCATAGAATTAAGTGACTATACCCAAATAGCTGAATTAATGGACTTAGTTTTTCCTGACGTGGGGGGAGCATGGCCAAAAACGACCATTATGGATCTTATTAAACAGTTTCCAGATGGACAAATTTGTATTGTAGATAGCGATAAAATAGTCGGTGTTGCCCTTACTATTAAGGTCAGTTACAACCGCTATTCTTTACCTCATACTTACAATGACATCATAGATGAGAACAATGTAATACAAAATAACCCCACGGGTGATGCCATGTACGGACTGGATGTGTTCGTGCATCCTGACTATCGCGGATTACGCTTAGGTCGCAGACTTTATGATGCGCGCAAAGAGCTGTGCCGAAATAAGAATTTTAAAGCTATCCTAGCGGGCGGCCGCATTCCTTTGTACTACAAACATGCCGATAAGTTGAGCGTGCCAGAATACATAGACAAAGTTAAGCGCCGCGAATTACACGACCCTATTTTGTCATTTCAGTTGGCCAACGACTTTGATGTTAAGCGTTTGATGCGAGGCTACCTACCCGAAGATGATGCTTCAAAGGGCTATGGCACATTATTGGAGTGGGATAACTTTTTTTATGAAGAAGATATTACATCCGTCCACGATATTGAAAAAACCTTAGTACGTCTTGGCGTGATCCAATGGCAAATGCGTACCATGCACGATCTTGACGATTTAATGGATCAAGCCGAGTATTTTGTGTCTTCACTTTCTAACTATAAAGCCGATTTTGCGCTGTTTCCCGAGTTCTTCAATGCGCCACTAATGGGCTTACAAGAAGGGCAGAATTCAGTGGAGGCCATACGCTTTCTGGCCAGCTTCAGTGACGAGATAAAAAATCGCTTTTCACAAATGGCGGTTACCTACAATATAAACATCATTGCTGGCAGCGTTCCTGTTATCGAAGGCGAAAAGCTCTACAACGTCTCTTATCTGCTGCACCGTGATGGTCAAATTGACGCTCAATACAAAATTCATATTACCCCTCACGAAGAGAAAGACTGGGTTATTGATGGTGGTAATAGTGTCAAAGTATATGATACCGATGCCGGAAGAGTGGGCATATTAATCTGTTATGACAGTGAATTTCCTGAGCTGGGTCGAATGATGGCAGAGCAAGGCGTACAAATTATCTTTGTCCCGTTTTGGACCGACACCAAAAATGGTTACCAACGTGTGCGAATTTGCTCGCAAGCCCGTGCTATTGAGAACGAATGTTATGTTGCCATTGGCGGCAGTGTTGGCAACTTACCACGGGTTGATAACGTTGATATTCAATATGCCCAATCGGCGGTGTTTTCACCATCAGACATTTACTTTCCTCACGATGCCACTCTAACTGAAGCCAGTGCCAATACCGAGATGATCATCTTTGCCGATGTTGACCTCACCAAGTTAAAGCAGCTTAATACCGAGGGGTCGGTGACCAATCTTAAACATCGTAGAAAGGATATTTACGGCTCGTTTATTAAAGCCGATTAACCTCGGCTTTAGATATCCCGACGCGTTCAAATGCCACTTGAACGCGTCATGATACCCCAACGGCTAGTTTCTGTTTACGCCGCCATAAAGGTTTAGCTGTACGTGCCACTACATTCCCCAAAATAACTAACGCTAGACCTAGACTAGAATAGATAGTCCAGTGGTATGACTCAAACACGCTAGAGACTACCAACGCCACAATTGGCGTAATGAGTAAAACATACGAGGCGGTGTTAGCCCCAATGCGATCCACCAAAATCAAATATAAGGTAAACCCCATCACCGTTGCGGGTACCGCCAGATAAAATAAACTGCCGAGGTATTTCACTTGTAAATCGATATTAAAAGGTAAATCGCGTAAGTAAATAATCACCAACAAAGCTGCGCAGCCATACAACATACCATAGCTAGTAGCGGTGTAAGGTTTAATATTATCGCGTGTGTTACGCATACTGATCATATTACCCATAGAGAAACACCAAGTGCCCATTAGCGCATAACCAAGGCCAATTAACACATCCATTGACCATGTTGTCGCCAATAAATCAGCGCCAAAGAGTAGCCCGATACCTGACAAGCCAATCGCCACGCCTAGCCAAAAATTAGCGGTAATGGGCGTTTTGAAAAATAAGCGACCATGTAACGCATTAAAAATGGGGGCCGTTGCCATAATTACCGCGGTTAAGCCACTGGCGATATAATGGGTGGCGCTGTAAAAGGCCAAGAAATTACAACAAAACAAGCACAGCCCCTGCAAAGCAAAAAAGCGATGTTGTGATAACTTAGGTTGTTGCAACTGGTTAAACAACTTACCAAAAACAAACATCAACAAGGCAGCTAACGCGAAGCGATAGAAGATTGACACTTCCGTTGCTACCAGGCCTTGCTGCCATTTAATAGCGATCCATGAAAAGCCCCACAAGCCTATCATCAGCACATATATCAACGCCGACATCTTACCGCTCCCATATCGATTTAAGATTGTTTGATTCTAAGCAATAGCATGGCGTAAAGCTGTCCCGATAGCGCGGCTTTTAACACGATCTTGCGGTTTTAATTGTCGCTAATGATTGAGCGCCACCGTTGAAGCCTTTATTATTTTGTTATGAACGAAAACATCCGCTATATGAGCTTTTTTAAATCATCAAAAGTGTGCCATCGCCAGCAAGGGATCACTCCGAAATTGGCGTGGGCGCAATATAGCAATGCTTATGATCGTTTGTATTACCAAAACGATAAATTTCATACCTTGAGCTTGTATCTATCAGGTGGTGAGCAAACCCATCGTACCGATATACGCTCTGAATTAGGCGGTGCCGGTAAATTTTGCTTAATGCCACAAGGCAGTGAAAGTCGCTGGCAGCTTGGCGATCCACAACAATTTATGCACCTATATTTTACGGATAGCCACCTAAAGCAATTAGCCTTGCAAGTGTTTGACATTGACCCACGGCAACTCGCCCTGCCCGACCTAACCTTTTTTAGCCAGCCAGCGCTTGAAGCCATGTATCGCCAGCAAATGCTGTTAATGGATTGGTCGGCGCCGGAAAGCCATTTGGCCATGGCGCAAATGAGCGACACCATTTTAGTTAACTTATTGTTCTGGTCAACCAAAACTGGACACCTTTAGTTGAGAATTTTCAAACTCCACTGGTGACAGATCACCATTGGCT
>NZ_JAUOPX010000292.1:0-236 GCF_030547455.1 Motilimonas sp. 1_MG-2023
TTGTTCACTTCCAAAAAAATCATAGACAAATGACCACAGAAAACAGAGAAAAAAAAGTAAACCACAGTATACAGAGTCATAATAACATTAACCACCAAATGAACAAATATTAACAATAAAACCTCCTTCAGCAAGATCATGGATAGGCGACACGTTATTAAAGAAATGAGGCGCATTTGAACAATAAACAAAAAACTCAACCGTAAAAGGCCAAAGATTTTATCTAAAATATTGAA
>NZ_JAUOPX010000293.1:0-235 GCF_030547455.1 Motilimonas sp. 1_MG-2023
CCACTGTAGTGGCTGCGGCTAATTCTGCAGCAAAACCACGACTTGGTGTTAATTGGGTAATGCCGTTACCAATCGTTGCAATAACGCGCTTACCAAAATTGGCCAAGCCTAATACGATACCAATACCACCAAGAGGTAAGATCCACCACGCTAATGGAGCCTTGCTTGCTATTTCGCCATTGTTGCCAACAATGCTAACCCCAGCGGCTAACGGACCAATTGCATTGGCTACATC
>NZ_JAUOPX010000294.1:0-235 GCF_030547455.1 Motilimonas sp. 1_MG-2023
GACTAAATCCCAGCGCTAGAACTAGAAATGGCTGCCCACGGGCAGCCTTATATATTGGTGTCTGGTGATGTCCTAATCTCACATGGGGAAACCCCACACTACCATCGGCGCTGATGCGTTTCACTTCTGAGTTCGGCATGGAATCAGGTTGTACCACAGAGCTATTTTAACCAGACAAAAACGTTTTATTCGTCTTCATACGAAAAATTCCATCCTTCAGGATGTCTTTTAAATT
>NZ_JAUOPX010000295.1:0-235 GCF_030547455.1 Motilimonas sp. 1_MG-2023
GTAGAGTCCGCCAAACCATTAATAGCTCGAATAATCGGGATGACTGCCTTGGTTAGCGAGTACATTTGCCGGGTATAAATCACCATTTGATCCATCGGGATCGATCGCTCTAGCCATAAGCTTAAATCAAAGTCTGACTCTGCATTTGCCGCCTTTATGGTTAGCGGCATCACACCACGACGCAATAAACTATCGGCAGCGGTGGTTTCATCGTTGGCTTCAAGTCGCCCAGTGA
>NZ_JAUOPX010000297.1:0-235 GCF_030547455.1 Motilimonas sp. 1_MG-2023
TCCTTCCGCTGATTTAGATTAAAAAACCTTGAATGATATCGCGACGATGACAGGTGGACAATAAATTCGCGCCCGCAGCAGTGAATATCTCTATCAAATTTACCAAACCCTCGACCAGCTTGAACCTATCGCCAAAGAAGAGCAAAGCTTTCGGCCTGAGAAACATCTCTTGTTCTGGCCCTTGTTACTTAGCTTAATTCTATATAGCTGTCGTTTAGTGTTAGTTAAGGAGCGC
>NZ_JAUOPX010000298.1:0-235 GCF_030547455.1 Motilimonas sp. 1_MG-2023
GGGTAATACGAATACCAGCGCGCCAGCCACAAACCTTTTGTGCGGATCAGCTACTGCTTTTGCTGATCTAAATAGCGATAATCCACTTAACCCTCTAGATATACCCCAGAGACCAACATCCCCATCGCAAACAAGTAGATAATCACTCTTATCATAGGGGGATGCTGCTCTTGGGTATAACCTGCCAAAAAGGCTAGCAGCCACACTAAGATACAAATAAGCCCAACTATAAGCT
>NZ_JAUOPX010000299.1:0-235 GCF_030547455.1 Motilimonas sp. 1_MG-2023
CTTTTTTATTTTTGGTTTTAGATAGTTTATATACCGAATTTTTATTGCTTGGTTAGCTTTTTTTGTTTATTATATTTAGTTTTAGCTTTTGGGATTTTTTTTTGTGTTTGGTGTTTTTTTGGTGGGTGTGTTATCTTGAGTTATCTTTGGCTATCGCTATCTCTTGGGGTTGCTGCTGATGGCTGCTTTTGGTTTTTTGTCGGGGCTTTCGTAGCCAGTTCGCAAACACCAGCAG
>NZ_JAUOPX010000300.1:0-235 GCF_030547455.1 Motilimonas sp. 1_MG-2023
TCACTGCGTGTTATGAAGATTGAGTTGTGTTTTAGTTAGTTAATATAAATTTTGTGTATGATTTTAAGCAGCATGAATTTATGCCCTTTTATTATAATATTTTTTGTTTGATCAATTTTTTTTTTGTGCTCGGCTATATTGATTTGGTTGTCATTTCTATGTTTCATATGTTTCTGGTTATTTTTATTTATAAAATTTTGGAATACCATATTTTCTTGGGATTTTAGGTTTAGGT
>NZ_JAUOPX010000033.1:0-51205 GCF_030547455.1 Motilimonas sp. 1_MG-2023
GTTTATTTGTTTTCATAAGTACCTCAATGGTGATTGTACTTACTTAGTGGTGTGTCTAAAAGTAGTGGTAGGGATCAGTTTGTCTACTGCATCGAAAGCTACTCGTTGGCCTTTTCTTTATGATTCTGCATGACTGTGGCTTTAATTAAATCTGTTTCTCTGGCACCATCTGCAATACGCATCTTGTGTTCGCCTATCATTCGAGCGATATTGTCTTAAAATTAAGTGTCCGATGGGATTAGACTAGAACACTGTAACCTTTGGATATTAAAATAACCCAAAGAGAATATGTCTGTATCTCTTTATCGTTTGCTTCAATTATCATGCTCGACCTCTATTTCTATTTTCGTAATCGTGGTAGAGCGGCCCATTACTTGGCCGACCCCACACACATCCGGATGTGCAGAATTAGCGCATCGAGCTTTTGGGCTCTTCAGTTATATATCAACACGCACCTAGTACCAACCTACGTGAATAAATCGCTTACTCACTCTTGGTCGCTCAATTGCGTATTACATTAGCATCTTATTGAAATTACTACAATTGTAACTGCGTCACCACTTCGTCTATTCAATTATTTATACAAACTGTTCAATCTATCAAGGCTGCGGCTATTGTCTGACATGCAAAGTCATTTCGTTTCCGTTGTGGCATCCTAGTATTGATCTTGTTTGACCTTTACCCAGTAAAAGGCAACACAAATTGCAGCTTGCGACTCGGATGAAATTGACCGAAGCGCAGCAGTGACACTTTCTCCGCTGCCACTTCTAAGTTGAATTTATTGAGTCGTTATTGCCGTACCTCATAACATTGCAAGCCTGACTCGGTCATGCCAACTTCAATACCACGGCGCGTTGTGAAAAACGTGAGTTATTTTGAGTGTATATTGTACAATTTCGTCACTATGATTCATGAACCTAAATAACATAATTGATACTTTTTTATCCAGTTATAGGCTATTTCATGAAGCAAATTTAGGTTCATGAGTGTTTCAGTTGATTTCATTTTAACTTTTGTACTTTTAAAACAAAGTGTTAACCCCACATAGGGTAGCATAATCACTCTCGAACCTCTTTAAAACCCAGAAAAGTTCAATAGGTGGTAAATATTGGCATATCACCATACCTTAACCTCATATAAATCACTCGTTTACAATATCTTAGTCTCTGCGCATATTTGTATATCTGTATTGCCCTTTGGCTAACGTTTTGTTTTGATGATTATCTGTTGGCAATGGACAACGGTTTAATAAATACTAAACTAATCAATACTATAATATTCCATGTATTTTATTATCAGATCCCAGCACAAGCTCCCATTGGCTGTGAACTCAATTGCCGGAACCATTATGAAATCAGCTGACCAGCCCATTAATGAAATTGAACGTGTTACCGCCTTGTATGAATATGACATTTTGGACACGGAGGCTGAGCGAGTGTTTGATGATTTAACTGAGTTAGCTTCGGAGATTTGCGAAACCCCGATTTCATTAATAAGTTTAGTGGATCCCAAACGGCAATGGTTCAAGTCGAAAGTTGGCTTAACTGCAAATGAAACTAGCCGAGACATTGCTTTTTGCGCCCATGCTATTTTACAAGACGATGTATTTGAAGTATCAAACTCGTTACAAGACGAACGCTTTTTTGATAACCCGCTAGTCACAGGCGGACCTGAGATCCGCTTTTATGCGGGTATGCCTCTGAAAACACCCAGCGGACATAATATTGGCACCTTATGTGTGATCAGTGATCAACCAAAAACATTATCCCGCCACCAGAAAAAAGCGCTAACAATATTAGCTCGTGAGGTAATTTCACAACTTGAGTTACGTATTCAAAATAAAAAGCTCGCACTTGCGAATAATTTCAAAACACAATTTTTATCAAATATTTCACATGAAATTCGAACGCCGCTCAATGCTATTATTGGATTGTCTGATTTATTGTTAAAAAGTGACTCAGTGAAAAATCTAAATAGTGAGTTGCTCGGTTACATCAATCAAATTTCCTTAAGTGGTGAGCAGTTACTTGGTATTGTTAACTCCGTGTTAGATATCGGCAAGATTGAAGCCGGTAAGATGGAGCTTGAGTGCGCAGCAACCAATATCTCAGAAGCGATACATAGCACCATCGCTTCACTAAAACCTTTTGCCGATAGAAAAGGCGTAACCATTTATCTTGATGAGTCATCTCATTGCCCTACTCTAGCCAGTCTTGACCGGACTAAGTTTTCTCAGGTATTAAGTAACATAGTTAATAATGCGATTAAATTTACACCTGTGCGTAAACAGGTACATATAAGATATTTTTATAAAAATAACACCTTACACCTGAGTGTTATTGATCAAGGTATTGGTATTTCAAGCGAACAGCAGAGCCTTTTATTCAATCGATACATGCAAGTTGGCCATGCAGCTCAAGAAGGTACAGGTCTTGGGCTTTATATTTGCAAGAGTTTAATCGATCTTATGGGAGGGCATATTTATCTTCATAGTGAAATTGGCCACGGTACACAAGTCGATATTACTATCCCTATTGTGCCCCTCAAGGATGAGCATTTTGAACCGCTGAATGACCATCAACTCACTAGCCGCACTGTTCAGCATATTTTGGTAGTTGAAGACAATAAAGTAAATCAAATAGTCTTAGTTGCTATTCTGGATAAATTACAGATCCGTAGCACGGTTGTTGACACTGGTGAGGCGGCTATTTTAGCGGCCAAACACACGAATTTCGATGTTATTTTAATGGATATAAACTTACCTGGCATTGATGGAATTCAAGCAACCATTGAACTTAAGGCCCTAAATTTCAAAGGAAAAATAATTGCTTTGACGGCTGATGTTTTCCGAAGTCATGATGATAAAGCCTTATTCAATGACTTTTTAACAAAGCCAATTCAAATTGATCATTTGCACAAAGCGCTAATGAGCTAGTTAGCCCAGTTTAGTGCTAAGAGTTACATACATGGCTATCGGTAACCAAACGAACTCCTTTTTCACCTATTCAAATGCACAGTGTTAGGCGGATTGATACCTTGTCACCTAATGAGCTTTATTTGCCTCTGCTTGTGCTACTAGCGTCGTAAACTGTGCATTATTATGTAATGAAGAAAACACAACATCGTGTTGCAAAAACTTGCCTTTACTATAACCGTTATCAACAGCTTTTCTAAGGGAGCGTAAAGCCATATTATGGTCGTTTGCGCTGTATAATCGTGCCCGATATACATTAAGATGAGAAAGTTTTACCCCGTTATTATTAAGATGCGCTACTTGCTCTAGGCCTTGTTGCCTTATTTGCGCAGCCTCAACCGGACGATTTTCTTGCTCTAAGCTATATGCAAGACTCCCGTAATAAAAAGCACTGCTTAGCAAAAGTTGATCATATGAATGGCTAGCTGTATTCAACGCAGAACTAAGATTTTTTATTGCTAACTTATAATTACCTGCATACATAGCAGCTACACCATATATGGCTTGTATGGCAGGAGTTGCTTTTTGATCGGAATGTTTTTGTAGATAGTCTTGTACTAATGTAAGTAAGTGTTGTTGTTGACCTTGGGTTAAGTACACGGCTTCATAAGCTGAAAATGTTTGTATAATGGGCCTGCCATCGAGTTTTTTCAGTGCTGCCTTCGCCTCATTAAACAGACCAAGATTAGCTAAGTTTATACTCTGATAAACCCAAATTTGACGTTGATTTGCTGTTATTTCTAGTCTTTTTTTACCCCAGTGGTAAGCGATCTCACTCTGCCCAACTGCTGTTGCAGTAGCAATGGCTTGTTGTGAATAATAGTAAGGCATGGGTTCGCTTAATAGTGAGTTAATAATCTCGATATTTTTTTTCAACTGGCCATTTTGTAAGCCTATGATTGCTTTTAAAAATATCAATTCATTGCTTTTTACTGTTTTTTGCTGTGCATTAAGTAACGCTTGTTTAGCCTGATTTATTTCATACTCTGCTAAATAAGTTTTTATTACCATTAAGTGAGCGGCTAAGTTTGTTTGATCGCTGCTTAATACTGTCTTTGCGCTGCGCCTGGCTTCTGCGTAGTCATGGGCATAAAACTGAATTTCACTCAACCCTAATAATGAATCAGCCAGCTCTGGGGTCAGGCTTAAAGATCGATACAAGTGTTTTTTTGCTAACTTTAACCACATTGGATCATCGTCTTCACCAATGTATCTTTCGAGATAAAGAGCAGATAGAGCCGAGTACGCACGACTATGTTGGTCGTCAATAGTGATGGCTAGTAATAAAAGATCAATGGCTTTCGCGACTGCTTCTGGAGAGTGCCTTCGTGCTAAGCTTTGGGCTTTTTGGTATAAATCTTCGGCACTTTTGACGATGATCTCTTCATTGTTTAATTGTGTAAACATTTCTCTCAACAATGACAGCTGAACTTGCTCCAGCTGCTCTCGTGATACGTCGCTCCCACCGGACCATATTTGAATCCCATCTCTACCTCTAATTAATGATATTTCTATGTGGTATTTACCTGAATAAAGGCCATCAACCTGGCCCTCTATCAGGTAATCTGCTGCAAGCTTTTCAGCTATTTCGGTTGCCGACAGATCTTTTTTCGCAAGCGCTGCTGTTGAGGTGTGCGACACGATACGTAGGTTTGTAGAGCGGGTTAACAAGTAACTTAAATTCCAGGCGCTAGCCTCAGCTAAACCGCGTTGTCCTTGGAGTGCAATATTATTAGTAAAAGGTAATATTGCTATTGTATGGGGCTTCGAAACAGTACTGCGATGATAGAAAAAATTAACAATAAACAAACATATAGCAGATAGCGAAACGACAACCACTAAACTTTTCCAGTCATTTAATAATGTGCATTTAATGTGGTCGCTTTTTTCGTTAGGCTCTGTCTCAGTAGCCTCACATTTTACTAAAGGAGTATCGCAAGGACTTATTTCATTAACATGCTGTGCTACTTTTTCCACATATTGGTTAACCTTGGCAATAAATTTGTAGCCTTTTTTCGGCACTGTACTAATGTAGCGAGGATCACTGGCCTTATCAGATAAGGCTTTTCTTAGCTGAGCAATGGTTTGATAGATAGAAGAGTCTGTAACAATTCGATTTTGCCAAACTTGTTCAAGTAATTCGTCAGTACTGATAACCTGTCCGGGTCGCTGGCAGAAATAGAGTAACAATGCCATCACTTTAGGTTCAATTGTTTTTTGCTGTTGTTGATTGATAATTTTATTTTCGCTGGCAACAACTACCCAGTCGCCTACCTTGTATTGCATAACCATCCTTTACACCGCTAACCAATTTCAGTTAGCTGCGTTAACTACTGAGAAAATCCCTACTCACTTTTTCGCCTTGCTCCACTCCATGGCATTTGTACGTTAGTGTTGTGATATTTTAAAGTCAGACATTGTTAATTAGCTCCTCTCAACGGCGAGCTTTACTTTTTTTTTACAATTAAGTTCATTATGTCCTAGTTAGATAAAAAACACCTAATGGATTTCTCAGTTCCTTCTGATCATTACCTTTAAGCTATTGTTTTTAATATTTATAAATCATTCAGATAACGCTTATGTTTCTGTTAAGATTTATAACATTTTACTCAATATTATGCCTCTCGTTTACCACGTAAACATATCAATTTAACTTTTAACGGATTCAAAAGTTAACCGTAACCAAGGATGAGTAGACTTAAGGTATAAAAATATGTCGGCTCAAAATGTTCACCAACGTAAACAGCTCAGTGTCATTATTCCTACTTACAACCGAGCAGAGCTGTTAAGGCACACACTTATTTCTTTGCAGTACCAATCGCTTTCGACTGAATTTTTCGAAGTTATTGTGGTTGACGATGGTTCAGTGGATCACAGTGAAGCAGTATGTCATGATTTTTCATCGGTTCTAGATATTAAATACTTTCATCAACAAGATAAAGGGTTCCGTGCTGGTAAAGCACGCAACATTGGCGCTGCTATTGCCGAGGGCGATTACTTAGTTTTTATCGATACTAGTGTTGTCCTTGCCAGCCATGCGCTTGCTCATCATTTAGCAACCCATCAGTCATCCCCTACTCCTATCAATATTATTGGTTATGTTTATGCCTTTGGCTTACGTGGTAATGACGTAGAGCCAGTGATCCCTATGATGAGTAGTGATAATGCCGATGCAAGCTTGGCCTATCTTAAAGATATTTCAGCCCTTGATCAAAGAGAGCCGCAATACCAATTAATGGGCTCTGATTTAAGCCGCTGGCCGGCCGCTTTTGATATTTTTTGGACCTGCCATGTCTCTGTTGAGCGCAAATTATTTATTCAAGTGGGTGGCTTTGATGAAAGTTTTACCTCATGGGGCGGGGAAGATGTCGACCTTGGCATTCGTTTATTTAAAGCCGGCAGTCAGTTTTATTTAGATCGTGATATTTGTTCGTTTCATTGGCCTCACCCAGAAGAAGGTGAAGATAACAAAAATGAGCAAGGTGTTCATATTGCACAAGATTTACATAAAAAATACCAACTATGGGAAACCAGCTTTTACGGCGATCTCTATGGTGAGCCCAATATGTCATTAAATGAAGTGATTGCGCGTTTTGGTGGCCGCTCACAACTGGAGTTGGTAGGTTAATATGGCTAATTATCAGTACCACTTTGTTTCTCGTCCCGATCAGATGAGTGAGAACATTGATTTACTCTTGAATAAATTTCGTCAAGCTAAGATAAAACTCGGGCAGCTCGGTTATATTTCTGGTATCCCGCGTATTGCCTTTAGCCAAATCACCGATGAAGGGTTGCCTGACAACCCAATAAATTTAGCTGACTTTTATGAAGCAATCGAGATAGGTAATCATTGTTATCTTGAGTCTAGCTGCACTCCGGCCTTTCACAGCCAAGCGGTTAAGCTTACGGTTGTAAAGTGTAACCAAGGCGCCAGTGGCACAATAAAAATTGGTAATAATGTGCAGCTGCAAGGCACGGCAATTGTTGCTTATGACAATGTCACAATTGGCAATAACGTCGTGTTTGGTCCAATGGTCACAGTGATGGATTGCAGTGGCCATACCCTCACAGGCCGCGGTCAAGCCGGTGAGGTAGCTAAGCTTAGTCCAAAAGCAGTAAACATAGGTGATAACGTTTGGATTGGTGCTAACGTGATGATTTTAAAAGGCGTTACCATAGGTGCGAATGCAATCATCGGTGCTGGTAGCGTGGTCTATCAATCTATTCCTGAGAACACGATTGCGTTAGGTAACCCTGCCAACATTGTTAAACATATCAGTCCTGATTACATTAAGGCCGCATCGTGATGGAATTTATCAATCAAATAGGCTGGTTTATTAGGCTACACAAATGGCGTTATTTATTGATTTTTATGGCGATAGTGGCTGCGTCAGTATGCAGCTTAATCCCGCCGTTATTAATTGCCAGTCTTGTTGATCAACTGGCTAAAGCGCAAAGTTTTGACCTGCTAAACCTTTGGCCAACAGTATTGCAGCTAGTCGCCTTAGCCATTAGTACTTATCTGTTGCGTTTTTTCTGGCGCTATTATTTGTTTGGCAGTGCGCTAGAGTTAGAGCGCAACTTAATGGTGCAGCTTTACAGCCATTGTTGTCGTATGCCTGGCCCATTTTTCCAGCGTCATTCAAGTGCAAAATTACTTAATCACCTTAACTCAGATGTTAACGCGGTAAGTCAAGGGGTTGGCAATGGGGTTATATTCTTTGTTGATGCCTTTGTTATGTCAAGCCTAGTATTAGTTGTGCTGGCGACACAAATAAGCTGGCTGCTGACCTTAGTGGTATTGCTACCCTTGCCTATCCTTGCGCTCTCGATCAAACGCTACGGCCAACAAATGCAATCACGGGTCCAACAATCACAGCATCAACTCAGTCTGTTCTATCAACAAGTACAGCAAACCGTTAATGGCATTAGTGTTATCAAAGGCCATGCTTGCCAAGGTGTTTCACAGCAGCAATTTGATCATCAGTTAGCGCAGTTAACCCAAGCTAATATTGAACAAGCCCGCGTTGAAGCTAAATACGAGCCGACAACGGCCATGGTCGCTGCGGGAAGTTTCTTTCTTACCCTAAGTGTCGGCAGCCTTTTAGTGGCGCAGCAGCAGATTACCTTGGGTGAGCTACTTGCCTTCAATCTTTATTTGGGCTATTTAATATGGCCAATGAATGCCTTTGGCTTTTTGTTTAGTACCTTAACCATGGCCAGTGTATCAATGAAGCGTATCGAGCAAGTGCTTAACGACGATCAGTTAGGTTATGCCCACCAAGCGCCAACGGTGCCCACTAAACAGACAACCTTGATAAAATTAGATGTTGATTACTTTTCTCATCATAATCATCAAGTTGCCAATGAAGATTCTTTTGATGAACCCGACCAAGCTGCGCTTTTATTTAAAGACGTGCACTTTTCTGCGCGGCGTGGCCAAATTCAAGCAATTGTTGGCCCTGTTGCGTGCGGCAAGTCCAGTTTGCTACGCTTGCTGTTAGGCTCAAGCACGATTGAATCCGTGCAGCGTTCATTGCACCCAGATACCAATATTGCTTACGTGCCACAAGATTGCGCCTTGTTTACAGGAACTATTCGGGAAAACATTGCTCTTGGTGACCCCGACGCCAGCCTTAAACGAATCAAGTTTGCTGCTAATTTAGCTTGCCTAAGTAAAGATATCGACACTTTTCCGTTAGGTTATGATACGCAAGTAGGCGAGAATGGCAGTCAATTATCAGGGGGACAAAAGCAACGGCTCGCCATTGCTAGAGCATTACTGACTCAAGCAGACATTTTACTGTTAGACGACAGCTTATCAGCCCTCGATAACGCCACCTGTAGCCAACTTCTGTTCAATCTTAAATGCTGGATGGCGGGCACCAAGACTGTCATTTTAGCATCTAGCCGGTTTGACTTACTCAGTCAGGCTGACAGGGTGTTATTATTGCGCCCAGAGCGCCAACCCTTATATCTACCCCATTCAGAATTACTCACTCGAGATAGCTGGTATCGGCAACAATATCAACATGGTCGTTCGACTGAAGGGAGTCATTAATCCATGAACGCATCGATTATTTTGCGCTTATTAAAATATGGTTTAAATCACAAAGCGACCTTATTTCGTGCTTCTTTATTGTTACTGCTAGCGACGGGCTTAGACATGCTGGCACCTTGGCTAACCATGATTTATATTGACCAATTTGTCGCCGTTGATGATTACGAAATAAGCGCACTAGTCGGCATCGCGGTTATCTATATTGGCGTGATTATTGGCGCCAATGTGCTGTCTTATTTTCAATCCCTAAGTTATTTTGATTTATCGGCAAGTGTTATTAGTGAGCTGCGCCAAGCCAGTTTTCAGCACTGCTTAAAGTTACCCATGGCTTATTTTCATCAGCACAGTCATGGCGAAACCATTAATCGAATGACGCAAGATGTTGAAGCCGTGCGTCACCTATTCAAAAACATTATCGGGCGTACCATAAGAGATATTGTGACCATCAGTGCCGTTATTATTTCTATGCTGCTACTAAATATGCAACTGGCCTTAGTGTGTATTGCTTTTATTCCCGTGTTTATCGCCGTATTTGTTGCCTATCGCCACTTTTCATTACCATTACATCGAAAAATTAAACAGCAGTCAGCGAAAATAAATGGTTTTCTAAATGAGAGCTTACAGCAGGTTCTACTGTTACAGGTATTCAACGCGCAGCCTCGTTTTATTAAGCGTTTGAATGATAAAGCCCAGACAAATATTACACTGAGCCTACGTAATGTCACATTAGAAGCTTTATTACTCCGGCCTATGTTAGAGCTACTGGCTATTTTAATGATGGCTGCGCTTATTTTAAGTTTAGGGGCAATGCCAACTAACCTACTGGCTTTTGGCTTACTCTTCGCCTTTTTTGCTTATTTGGCTCGTTTCTTTGAGCCCATTATTAATTTAATGCAAAGCCAAGGTGAGCTACTGCAATCAGTTGCGGCCGCCGAGCGGGTATTTGAGTTACTTGACTATGAAATGGAATCACCTGGCGGCTCAATACTCTTAAACCATTGCCCAACTATCCGCTTTCATCAGGTAAATTTTGCATATGAGCAAGGTGAATCGGTGTTATCCAATCTTGATTTAACTATCGAACCAGGTGAATTTGTGGCCCTAGTAGGGCCAACAGGTAGCGGAAAAAGTACCATAGCACAGCTACTTAAAGGCTACTACCAAGTAAACAGTGGCCAGATCCAGTTGGACCAATACATCATTACCCAGTACCAAACCAACAGTTTACGTAAAGCCATAACCTTAGTCGATCAAAAGCCTTTTATTATGCAAGGGAGTGTTAGGCAAAATTTGTTATTGGATTTGGTCAATACCGACGACTCTCAGATCCATCATGTTTTAGCACAAGTTGAATTAGCCGCCTGGTTAGCCAGTTTACCTCACGGCTTAGATACCGTTATTGACAATAATTCGCCCCTGCTCACCCTCGGACAAAAACAGCTACTGTGTTTTGCCCGCGCTCTGTTACAAAATAGCTCTGTTATTATTCTCGATGAAGCCAGCGCAAGTTTAGATCCAGCGTCTGAACAAGCCATTGGTCGTGTTATTCAGCAACTGCGCGGCAAAGTTAGCCTCCTGGTAATCGCCCATAAATTAAGTAACATAAAAATGGCTGATAAAATCGTCGTGTTACAACAAGGAGTATTACTTCAACAAGGCAAACATGCCGATTTAGTACGCCAAGGCGGTGCATATCACCAGTTGTTAGCGTGTAATGATAGCCAACCGAACAACATTGTTGCTTAACGCTTTTAACTTAAATTGTAAATATAACATAAGGTTAGATTTATTCTTTTGATTTGAGCACATTATCGAAGTGTGCTATAGGCGTTCTTAACAAATGGCATGATGGCATAAATAACAACTGTTTCTTGGTAATTCTTAGTAAATAACTCATGGCTCATCATGATTGTGCCGCTAGCCTATCACTGCTAGAATTACCTGTATATATATACAGGTAATTTAGTATGAAGATCATTCCTATCAAAGCAGCTTGTGGCATTACTGGTTTTGAGTCACCTGCTGCCACTTATACTGAGCAAGGGTTAACACTTGATGAATTGTTAATTGAACATCCCAGTGCTACTTTTATTGGCCGTGCGTGTGGCGATAGCATGCGTAATGTCGGCATCATGGACAATGACATATTAATTGTTGACCGAGCTTATCGCTATGCGCATTTAGATGTAGTGGTGGCTAATTACAATGGTAATTTTGTTTGTAAAATCATAGATATAAAAAATAAACGATTGATCTCTGGCAATGAGAGTGAAGCAGATATTATGATTCACGAACACGATGAATTTGCGATTGAAGGGGTGGTCACCCGCTCTATCCGGTTACATAAACCCAGTCATTTATTACTGGAATAATGGTCATGTTTGCCTTAGTCGACATTAACGGCTTCTATGCCTACGCCGAAGCCGTATTTGATTTATCATTACGCCATCGTCCCGTCATTGTATTAACCAATAACGACGGTTGTGTATGTGCCATGAATCGACAAGCCAAGGCTCTGAACATTCCCCGCTTTGCGCCCTACTTTAAAGTAAAACAGCAATGTGAACGCCACGGTGTTGCTGTTCGCTCTAGCAACTATGAGTTATATGCAGATTTATCTAATAAGTTCAGTAACCTACTAACCCAATTTTGTAGCCATATGCATGTTTATTCGATCGATGAAGTATTCCTGAATTTATCTGGCATGACAAAGCTTTGGCCTGATTTAACCTTGTTGGGTCATGCTATTCGCCGCTGCATTTGGACCCAACTGCGCTTACCGGTTTGTGTCGGTATTGCCAACACCCTCACTCTGGCCAAAGCAGCTAACCATGCGGCAAAGAAAATACCGGAATATCAAGGTGTATGTACCATACATAGTGTTAAGCAACGCCAAGCTATTTTAACGCAAATGTCCCCGCAAGATGTTTGGGGAGTAGGCCGACGCATAGCCAAACGCTTGCCGTTACTAGCCGTGAACAATGCCTTTGAGCTAGCGCAAATGCCCCCCCATTTTGCCCGCGCCCATTTTAATATTGACATGGTGAACACCGTTCGTGAACTTAATGGCGACGCTGTTAAAACATGGGATAAAGTCAGAGCGGATAAACAGCAAATATTCTCAACACGAAGTTTTGGCGAGCGGGTAACAGATGCCCAGTCATTAAATCAAGCCTTAGTACAACATGGCGCCATTGCCGCCAAAAAGGCGCGCGAGCAAGGTAGTTTATGTCACACTATGATGGCCTTTGCAGCCTCATCACCGTTTGATGACAAACCAAGAGCATTTAAACACTTTCACCATTTTCATGTCGCCACCAATGACACCGCTGTGATTGCCAACGCCTTAACCGATAACTTACACAAATTATTCCAACCAGGCGTTCCCTACTACCGTGTTGGCGTCGGGTTACTTGAACTCGCAAATGAGCAACATCAACAGCTTGATATGTTCAGTGGCAGTAAAAACAACCCCGCTCTGATGCAATGCATCGACACCATCAATGCGCGTTTTGGTCAATGTATCACCGTCGCAGGTGAAGGAATAACTAAACCTTGGTCAATGAAACGTAATTTTTTATCGCCCCAATACACCACACGATGGCAGCATATTCCTAAAATTCGCTGTTAAGCCAAATGCTCAAGTAAAGCGGTTACTTTCTTTGTTAAATAATCCCGGTGCGGATAGATCGCATAAATCCCCAATAAAGGCGATTGATACTGGGGTAAAACAACTGTCAGAGTGTCACTTTCTAAAAAAGGAGCAGCTGCAAAATCAGGAAGCAAAGCGATTCCAATGCCAGATGCAGCAGCCATTGCCGCTGCCGCGGCGCTATTGACTTCAAGCTGAGCATTAACTCGAACTTGCTCTGTATGACCATTAATTAGCAACGCCCACTTACTGCCCTCGCGGCGATTAGTGTCTACAACACAAGGTAAATCAGCCAGCTGCGAGAGCTTTTCAATCGGGTCATGGCGATCAATGAACGCCGGGCTAGCCACGAGCATTTGCTGACACAACCCTATTTTACGTGCAATCAAGTTCGAGTCGTCTAACTGACCAATCCGAAATGCCAAATCAAAACCGGCGGCAATGAGGTCAACATAATGATCATTAAGCACGAGTTCAATTTTCAGCTTGGGATGCAACTTCATAAAAGAAGGCAACGTTGCCATTAGTGTGGTTTCAGCAAAAGTATGAGGAGCACTAATGCGTAAGCGCCCTGTTAATGAATCATTCCCGGTCGGGTTAAGCTGAAATAAACTATCCACTTGCTCGATAATAACCAAAGCATGCTTGTAAACATGGGAGCCCTGTTCAGTGATATGAATTGCCCGAGTGGTGCGATTGAACAAGCGAATATTAAGTAATACTTCAAGTTGAGCAACCTGCTTACTCACAATAGATTTAGTTTTCCCTAAATGCCGCGCAGCCGCAGTAAAGCTCCCCAACTCCACCACAGCAATAAATGTACGAAACAGTCCTAGTTGATTCACTTCATTGTCTCTTTTTAGTAAACAATGTTTCCATAATAATCCGCATTGTTTATTTAAGGAAGATGTCAAATACTGGCAATATCTGATAGAGGCATAAATGAACACTCAATAAAGTAGTAAAAGGAGAACTCATGTTAGTCAATGGGCATTGGCAAGCGGCTTGGGATCCGTACCAAGAAACAGATGATCAAGGCAACTTTAAGCGGGAGACTGCCAGCTTTAGACATTGGATTACACCTGATGGCTCAGCGGGCCCAACGGGTAATAAAGGGTTTAAGGCAGAAGCCGGTCGTTATCACTTATATGTCGCGTATATTTGTCCGTGGGCGTCGCGTATACTGGCATTAGTCAAACTTAAGCAATTAGAAGATGTTATATCCATCAGTGTGGTCGAGCCATATTTAACCGACTTTGGCTGGTGCTTTGCTGGTGTTGAATCACGCCATGTTAGTGGTGCCACTGAAGACCATTTGCACCAAAAACCATACTTATATCAACTCTATTTACTCGCAGAGCCTATGATGACGGGCCGTGCAACAGTGCCCGTATTATGGGATAAAAAGCAAAACACCATAGTCAACAATGAGTCTGCTGACATTCTGACAATGCTGGATAACGCCTTTACCCCCTGGGCAAAAAATAAAACAAATTTACGTCCTATTGAACAATTAGATCAGCTGAACCAGCTTAATGAATATTTATATACCGAGTTAAATAACGGTGTTTACCGAGCAGGTTTTGCCCAATCGCAGCAAGCCTATGAAGCGGCGGTTGATGACGTATTTCATGCCCTTGAAGTGCTAGAAAACAGACTCTCTGATGGTCGATTATTTCTACTTGGCCAGCATTTAACAGAAGCTGATATACGGCTATTTGTCACACTCGTTCGATTTGACTGTGTCTATCATGACTTATTCAAATGCAATATTAAACCAATCCGAGACTACATCTGGTTAAGTCACTATTTATCCCGTTTATTATACGATCATGAACTAGGGGAAACAGTGCACTTTGATCATATCAAGCAAGGCTATTACTCAGTTAAAGCATTAAATCCAAATGGTGTCGTTCCAAGTGGGCCAATCACGAACATAATCGTAAACAAGGTGAAAAAAAACCATGACCACTAAAATAGCGCCCGCTTTTTTTCTTTCGCATGGTTCGCCAATGCGTGTGATTGAGCAAAGTGCGGCCAATTCTTTTTTAAGAGCGCTAAGTCATAACATAGCTATACCTAAAGCGATTGTGATTGTATCACCCCACTGGGAAACGCAGGGAGTAGCTTTTACCCAGCAGGATAATTTAGCGACCATACATGATTTTTGGGGGTTTCCACCTCAGTTAAGTGAAATTATTTACCCTGCACAGTCAAATCATGAGTTACAACAACACCTTTCAAATTGCCTGACGGCGAAAAATATTAGCCACAGAGGTATAGCTAGAGGGCTAGATCACGGTGCATGGTCCGTTTTATACCTCATGTACCCAAACGCAGATATTCCTACTGTCGGCCTAAGCCTGCCAAAAAACTTCAGTTTAAAACAGTTACATCAATTAGGGGAGGCATTAATACCGCTTAGAAAACAAGGAATTATGATTATTACAACCGGTATGGTTACCCATAATTTATCCGAATTTTCAACATCAGGCGAGCCCAGTGAATGGGCCAAATTATTTAGCCAATGGCTGAAAGAAAAAGTGAGCAAAAACGACATAGCAAGCTTATTGCAATATCGCAGCCTAGCACCAGCCGCGGCTTTATCACATCCAACAGATGAACACTTACGCCCATTGTTTATTGCACTCGGCGCAGGAGCCGGAAATAAAGCTTCATTGATCCATGAATCGTGGGAGTTGAAAAATGGCAACAACACCAGTTGGCAATGGTAATAATAACGGCACATAAGTTTCCATTCGCCTTTCAACTGAAACACGGTAAAATATCATTAAGTTTTGTTTCATTGTGGATTTACCCTTATGTCATCCTTAGCAGATCAGTTATTAAAATCAGGCCTAGTGTCTAAACAGGCCGCGCGTAATGCTCAGTCTGAAAAGCGTAAAAAAAATAAGCAAAAAAAGAAAAAAGGCACAATAGAAAAGACCGAGGTACAGCTTGAAGTTGAGAAGGCTGCCCTAGAACAAAAGCTCAAGGACGACGCCCTTAACGAGCAAAAAAGAGTCGCGGCAGCAGCTAAAGAGCAACAAGAGCGCGTAAAACAAATTATTTTACGTAACGCCTTGAAAGACACTGAAGGTGAAATTGAATATAAATTTACCTTTGAAAATGTAATTAAAAAGCTATGGGTAACCCCTAAATTGCAACAAGATCTCATTAAGGGTCTGCTAGCAGTTGTAACAGTAGACGAACGCTTTTATATCGTACTGGATCAAGTCGCTCAGCGCTTGAATACTATTGACGAAAGTGCGGTAGTATTACTGCATGAGAAAAGCGCAGCAACCCAAGCGCAAATTGATGAAGAAGTGGATGACCCTTATGCAGGTTATGAAATTCCTGATGATCTGATGTGGTAATGCCATAAGCATTTTTGCGATGGGTCCAGGCTTACCTTGGACCCATCGAAAAGTCTATAAATCCGGCTCTTCCGGATCGTCCATCGGCTCTAAACTCAGCGATAAACCCGATGACGTCGTCATGGTTTCTCCGTCTGATGTATTACTCTCCTCGCCTTGGCCTTTGTGATACAACTTAAAACGCAAACGTAAGTTGTTTGGTGAATCGGAATATTTAATCGCTTCTTCTTCAGTAATACGTCCTTCAATTGTTAAGTCAAACAAAGCCATATCAAAGGTTTTCATGCCTAGCTCTTTTGATTTTTCCATCACTTCTTTAAGTAAACTAAAATCGCCGCGCCTAACCATGTCACGCACAGTTGGACTGCCTAGCATCACTTCAACCGCCGCGCAACGTTTCCCATCAACAGTCGGCACTAAGCGTTGTGACACAAAGGCACGTAAATTGTTACCTAAATCATTAAGTAGTTGTGGACGGCGCTCTTCTGGGAAGAAGTTAATAATACGATCCAATGCTTGGTTGGCGTTATTAGCGTGAAGGGTCGAAATAGCTAAATGACCTGTTTCAGCAAAGGCTAATGCATGCTCCATGGTTTCGCGATCGCGGATCTCGCCAATAAGGATCACATCGGGAGCTTGGCGCAGGGTATTTTTGAGCGCGGCATGAAAGCTTCGCGTGTCTACCCCTACTTCACGCTGGTTAATAATGCTTTTTTTATGCTGGTGAACATATTCAATCGGATCTTCAATGGTGATGATATGACCACCTTGAGTATTATTACGATGGTCAATTAAGGCCGCGAGAGATGTCGACTTACCCGATCCTGTACCGCCGACAAATAACACTAAGCCCGTTTTGGTTAAAATCACCTCTTTTAGCACTTCTGGCAGCTTAAGATCCTCAAACCGAGGAATATCCATTTTGATGTTACGGGCAACAATTGATATTTCATTACGCTGCTTGAAAATGTTAACACGAAAGCGCCCTACACCATGAATAGACAAAGCCAAATTCATTTCAAGCTCTTGATCAAAAATAATTTTTTGTTCGCCATCCATAATAGAATAGGCTATTTCTTCTATTTGACCTGGCTCAAAGCGCGTTTTATCAATGGGTTTTAATACACCTTGAAACTTGCCACAAGCGGGCGCACCGGTAGATAGGTAAAGATCGGAACCATCGTTATTCGCTAAGATTTTTAGCATTTGTTCAAACTGCATTGCTTACTCCAAGCCCTACAACAAAATGGGCTAACTAGGTTAAATAATTAATTATCGAGCTTGCCCAGCATTTTTGATTAAAGGATCAAACTGGGCTTTAAAATGGGTCATAGCTTGTTCAGTGGCCCGAGTGAGCTGCGGATTTTTTAGCTCAATCATATTACGTTCTGTTAGGTTTAACTGAGTTAATGATAAGCCAAATTGAGCTTCAAACATCTTATGGTAATCACCTGAATCATAAACTTTTTGCAAACCTAATGACAATCGTTCAGCCAACCGCGGGTTCGCTTTATTGACAAAATAAAATAAGGGAAAGGGGTAATAAATCACAAAATTATTTTCAATCGCCAGCCCCTTATTTGGATGACTGGCTAACTCCTGAACTATTTCATTGGCTCCACGTGAAAAACAATCAAATCTACCCACACTCAGTTGATCAAATAAAATAGCGTATTTGGTACTTTTCCACAGGGTTAAACCGTTAGCTTCCATTATCGAAGTATCAGGCCAATCTTGATGCTGGCCAATCACCAGATGAGAATCAATTAGTTGCCTTAAGCTTGCCAAACCATTAAAACGCGATTGTTTACCATTTTGAATTAAACAAACGCGATAACTCAACAAGGTGCCAGTCACGGGGAACCGCACTGGTATCGCAACACTTTCGCGAAACTTATTGGGCCCAAAAACGGCAATGTCAATGGTCGGTTGCTGCGCTAAATGGCGAATAACACGGCCTTGTTCCATCGCGTCTGTGGCCACCAGCTCATAATCGCCAAACTCACTTTTAGTCACGTCTAACGCTTTAATCAAAAGCTCAGGCACAATGCTATTAGGGTGCGAAAGTAATTGCTCCCACACTACAATTTTTTCTTTCTCAGCCCATGCGTCAACACTAACAATGTAAGCTAAGAGTAAACAACTTCTTAAGAAAACCATATACTTGCCTTAATTCCTTTCGGATAAATTCTGACAGCTAGTGAGCAACCGTCTTTGCCAACAAAACGGTCTTTATTAATATTAGAACGAACCGTCCGAAGAGACCCTAATAACAATTAATTAACGTGATCTTACTGGCAAACTAACAGAATAAAATGTGACTATTTTATTATTAAGCAAAACTGCTAACATGCATACGGTAAATCACTGATAAATAGGAAAAGTGAATGAAGCGCCAGATAGCGTTAGTTGAAGATGAAGCCGCCATCGCAGCCAATTATAAAGCGGCCTTTGAGCGCTTGGGTTTTAACGTTAATATTTATACCACCCGTGCTCAAGCCTTGGATGAGTTTGCCAGTAAAGGCTTGCCCGATTTAGCCATTATTGATGTTGGACTGGCAGATGAGTATGAAGGTGGCTTTGATCTTTGTCGTCAGCTACGAGAACAATCGGCCACCCTGCCGATTATTTTTCTCACCGCAAGAGACAGTGAACTCGATGAAGTATCCGGCTTACGCTTAGGCGCGGATGATTACTTAACTAAAGATATCAGCCTGCCGCAAATGGTCGCACGTGTAAAAGCCCTACTTCGCCGCGTTGATGCGTTGAATAATCAAATAAATTCACCGAGTGATTCACTGACACGGGGCCCGATGCTAATCGACAACTTAACCATGACCATCAGCTGGCAAGGTCAGCCGGTGGAGTTAACACTGACCGAGTTTTGGATCGTACATGCATTAGCGAAATATCCAGGGCAAGTAAAATCAAGACAGCAACTGATGGACGCAGCTAACGTGGTTCAAGATGACAACACCATTACCACACACATCAAGCGGATCAGACAAAAATTCAAATCCCTTGATCAGTCCTTTGATCATATTCGCACCGCTTATGGCATGGGTTATCGCTGGAGCGCGGAGTGAAATTAAAAAAGCAGCTGCTATTTATTTCGATTTTAATGCTAGGGCTACCTTGGGCGGGTTGCCAAAGTATGCAAGAAATAACGCAAGTATTAGCACGTAGCCAAGAAAACCTGTTAGAAAATACACTGAGTGCAGCCAGTTTAGTGTTGAGCAATCAGAATGATGCCATTACACCGCGACATCACAACACCTTAGGCCCAGCAATCTATGCCGTGCCAGCACAAGATCAAATTCAACTTGATGGCTATCAAAATGATTGGCAACAACCCACGCCACCGTTCTATAAATTAGAACAGGGTCAACGCCAACTGAACATAGCTGCCCAGTACAGAGGTGAGCATCTATATTTATGGATCACAACCAGTACCGACCAAAACCGATTTGATCGCCCAGGTCATAGTGAACGAGAGCAATTCAAACTTAAAGGCCTCTCTAATCAGCAACAGATCTCTGAGTACACCTTAAGTACCGCAGGCTCAGGACTGTTTTATTTCTCTAGTTCAGCGAATAGCCAGAACCCGCGTTATAGTCACCTTGGATTTTGGCGTGAAGTGGCACAAGGGGCACAAATAGAAATAAAACTTCCCCTTAACCAATTTAACCGAGGCTTGAGCCTAGACTGGCAAATATACCAAGACAATAGACAAGTATTTAGCCTAGGTACACAAAATACATTTCGGCCTTTATTGCATCAGGACAATAAAATAACTCAAATACTTGCCCCAGTGATCCAACAAGGAATTGAAGTGTACTTGGTAGATCAACAAGGTTGGCTGCTAAGCCAAGTAACAGGAAAGCGCATTAAAAATGACATACCGGGCTTTTGGTTAATGGAGAAGATCTATGCTTGGCTACTCGACACCAGCGCATTACCAGAATGGCGCCCATTATTTGAACGAAGCCAACTGGTCTATCCGCAATTCATTAGTCAATTTCAACAAGCTACTTGGTTTAGAGAAGGATATCGAAGCCACTTATTAATGGTTCAACCATTGCAATTGGATCCAACAACCACCCATTATTTAGTAGCGACTCAGCGCGGAGAGGTGCTTATCCGGTTGGCGGGCTCAGCCTTTAATCGCTTGTTTTTTATTAGCTTACTGGCATTTATCTTTACCGCAGGTGGGCTATTCGCGTATGCCAGTTGGTTAACCTGGCGCATTAATAAATTAAGTGCCAGTGCTTTGCAACAACTGCAACAAGAAGCGGAGTTTACAGGTGAACTGCCATTAAACTCAAGCCAAGATGAACTGGGCAGTTTGTCTCGTAGCTTCAGCCAGCTACTGGCCTTAAAACAACAGCAAACCGATTACCTGAGTAGCTTAGCGGCTAAACTGTCCCATGAAATTAGAACGCCATTAGCAGTGATCCGTTCATCTATTGATAACCTTACCCAAGGACAAAATTTGGATGAAGAACAAATCACCTATATTCAGCGAGCAACCAATGGATGTACTCGTTTAAGTCAAATGATCACGGCGATGAGTGAGGCCAAAAGGCTAGAACAAAGCCTTAACGATTTTGAGTTAGACACTGTCACGATCAATGACATGCTGCAAGAGCTAACTTCTGCTTATCAACATACATGGCCATCACAGGCTTTTATTTTTGTAGATAAAACGAAGAGACAGATAACAGCTGAAATATATCCTGAGCTACTGGTACAGGCGTTGGATAAGCTTATCGACAACGCCATTGACTTTGCTGAGGAAAAGAGTGAGATAGAGTTGATCTTGTCTGACAATGAACTAGATTGGCAAATAGAAGTATATAACCAAGGTAACTCAATACCCGAGAGCATGGCTCGCACTATCTTTGATTCGTTAGTTTCTGTGCGCGCGACTCAATCAGACAAAGCGCACCTAGGCTTAGGTTTGTTTATTGTTAGCATGATAATGAAGCATCATAAAGGCACTTTCAGCGCGAAAAACACGCGACAAGGCGTGGCTTTTTCACTTAACTTCGCCCATTTTAGTCGCCTTATCCCAAAACGTTCAGATAAATAGTGGCATATGATCAAAATTAAACCCGATACCAAGCGTAATGCCTATACCCTAACTTTTGGCAGTATTATTGCGTTAATGTTATTACTGGCGGCCATGCTGACATGGCCCGCCTATTCCCTTAACTTGCTCCTGCTGTTTTTGGCTGCGTTTATTGCCGTTATATTGGGGGTAGCTAAAATACTCGAACCTGAAACCAGTTTAGAGCTAGATCAAACTGGGTTAACTTTTTTCCATGTCAAAGGTCACTTTCATTTAGCCTGGCAGGACATACAACGTTTCGATATTCCTACAGTTGGGGCAAGGGAGCCACTTCATTATCTAGGCATTAAATTACGCCACCCTGAAGCGTTGTTAAACTCTATATCCCCGCGTTTAACCAGCCATTTTATTGTTGAACAGAGGGCATTATTAGTACTGGCAATGCGTTACAACTCTGACTGCCCGAGCTGCGCCAGTGAGCATATGTTCGATGTGCGGGATTATTTAAGCCCTAACAAAACCCGTTATACTGGATTAAATGCAATGCTGGGACATCGTATGGCTCTGCTCAATGAATTACTTGGCTACCACATCTACATCAGCGCTAGCTCATTGGATCGTCCCCTTGAAGATTTTTTACCTTTGATTAGAGAAATGCACCAACAACATCTACACCCATAACTGCAATTTATACTGGTGGGCAAAGTATAAAAAGGACCTATCACGGATTCTCACTTGCTTTTAAAGCATTTTACAACGATACATTAACTACTAATAAACGCTTTATTCGTTACTAAAGTGTCTTGTGAAGTTATGACAGTTGTCATTTTCACTTTGTAATATCAACCCTAAGAGTTATATATGACTAGGAAGCTAACATGTTAACGCAACGAAAAACGATAAAAGTAATCGCGTTCACATTCATTTTTTTTGCTTTTCTAGTGGCATCCTTTTACATCCTGTTTAACAACATACAAAACGCTCAAGCCAGCTGGGAAAACTATATTCATCTTGAGATGGACAAGTCCGCCCATCTCAACCAAGCCATTATTGTTTCTGGATATGGAGGATTTATTCATAACTTTAAAAATGCAGTGATCCGGCGAGATTATAATTACTTAGAAAAATCGGAGTCACAAATAAAACAGACTATCAGTGCCCTTGACCGTTACTTATCACTGACACCGGAGCATATTAATCAGGTATTAGATATTCAATACGTAATTGGCGAATATCAGGCCAAGTTGCCGATACTGAAAGAAATGATCGCCAGCGGTGCTTCGGTCACCGAGATCGATGAAAAAGTAAAGGTTGATGACACGCGAGCAATTGCGGCATTTAGGACCATTTTACACAGTGCAAAAGAGCATCCCTTGGCAATGCTACAAAAAACCGAGCAATCCTACAGCTCAACCACTTACAAACTACTAGTTATATTAAATTTTCTGATCATTGTAAGCAGCATAGCGATCGCTTTCATCTACTACCTTTACAAAAAATTAGCCATTAAGATGACAGAGCGAGAATTAATCATTCAATGTGCGCCTAACGCCATTTTGTCAGCTAATGAAAATGGCATCATCACTACGGCTAACCATGAGGCCATGAAACTGTTTGGCTTTAATGAATCAGGTATAAATAAAATTAGTGTGGATGATCTCGTGCCATCAGATGTGAAGTCAAAGCATCAAGCATTGCGTAATGAATTTCAACAGTCAGACCGAATCAAACCTATGTCACAACGTAATGCTATCTTCCATGGTAAAAAATTAAGTGGCGATCTATTTCCAGCTAAAATTGCCATTGCAACCTATTCCATCGATAACAAGAAACACAGTATCGTAATAATTAATGATCTCACTGAAGAGCTTAAGCATAAAAGTGATGCAACCACGGATCCCCTGACTAAATTAGCTAACCGTCGCGCCATTAATCAGCGTTTGATTCAAGCCCTAGCACAAGAGAAACGTCATCACATTGCCCTGTCCATTTGCCTGTTTGATATTGATCATTTCAAAAGTGTAAATGACCAACACGGCCACCTTGCTGGCGATGAAGTTTTGCAACAAGTAGCACGGGTAATGCAAGAGAATATTCGCGAAGTGGATTTTATTGGTCGTTGGGGCGGTGAAGAGTTTATCGCCATATTAACTGGCACAGGCAAACAAGGAGCCCTAGAGTTTGCCGAAAAAATCCGCAATGAAATTAAACTGCAATCACAAACGAAACGCTTCCCTGTCGCCATCACAATCAGTGCCGGCGTGACCTTATGTGATGGCAATCAGGATATAAAAACAGCCCTAAACAATGCCGATAAGGCATTGTATCGTTCTAAACACAATGGTCGAAATTGTGTCTCTATTGTTTAACTGCATTGGTCGAGTAAAGCTTCTAATTGAGCTAAATTAAATACTTGATGATCGGGCATAATGTTTGCAGCTATATCGGCTTGGTGATGATTGAGCCAGCAGGTTTTAATCCCCGCATTTTGACCACCTAAAATATCAGAATGTAGATTGTCTCCGACCATTAACACCCTTGATTTATCGGGCTCCCCCATCAGTTTCAATGCATGATGGAAAATCGTTGCATCGGGCTTGGCTGTGCCCACCTGCTCAGAAATCACAACAGGCTCGAAAATGCCCTGTAACTGATTATGTTCAAGCCGAGCTTGTTGCATCGCAGTAAAACCGTTTGTGATAATACCCAATTTTACTTTGCCGTGAAGAGAGTTGATAAGCTTGCGCGCGCCCGGTAATAAGGTGCAAACACGGGTCATAATAGCAATAAATTCATCATTAAGTTGCTTTGCCGAAACCGATAGTCGTTCAGCCCACACTTCAAAGCGGCGTGTCTGCAGCTCAAACGCATTAATCTCACCATTTTGATAAGCCGTCCACAGCGGCAAGTTAGTTGCTTGGTAACAATTAAAGTCCGCTTGTTCAAACTCATGTCCATATTGATTAAATAAGGTTTTTAGCCCCAAAAAAGCATCAAAGTGAAACAAGGTATCGTCGGCATCAAACAAAATCCAATCATATTGCATCATCGTTATCCTTGGTAAAGCGGCGCATTAATAAAAGGTGCCATGGCCAACAAACAACCTTGCTCATAAATACTGCCACGGCTGGCTTGATGTTGTGTTAACAGCGCAATGGCGCCGCCTTTTTGCTTAATATTGTCAGTATTGAATAGACGATCCATCACGTGCCCTAGTTCTTCGCCAGCTACTAAAGCTTGGTAGATCATATGTGGTAACGGTAATTGCGCCGTGCGACCGACAGACTGAAGTCCGCGATGCGCTATCACTATGTAAGCAAATGTCGCAGGGCCGTCAACAAAGTTGTCTACACCGCCTTCAATTGCCACATAAAAGTCAGCATCATGGTTGGTCTGACAATACTCAACTCGATTCACCGCGCCCAAACGTGTTTCTGCATCGGTCATGGGTTGGTCAGCCACGAGCGAGGGCGCATCAATCCCTTCACATACTACATCATGATCAGGATATAAACGCTGAATTGACACTTGCGCCGCATTTACTTTCACTGGGTTCTTTGACCCAACGACTACCGTCAGTTTAGATTTACTCATTTCACTCAAACCTATAAAATTTTCTCTATTATACTCAAATTGCCTTTTAACACGCCGCCTTCAGCAAAATAGACACAAATAAAAAGGGCTCTTATGAGCCCTTATGTATTAGCAAATTTATACTGGTCAATTACGCTGACTTATTGGCGTCCGCTTCACACGCAGCCGCCGTGAAAATAACGTCAGTAGAACTGTTTAACGCCGTTTCAGCAGAGTCTTGCACCACACCAATAATAAATCCAACCGCAACCACCTGCATGGCAACTTCATTACTAATACCAAATAAGCTACACGCTAATGGAATAAGCAGTAATGAACCGCCAGCAACACCTGACGCACCGCAAGCAGACACTGCAGCTAGCACACTTAACAATAACGCTGTCATCAGGTCAACTTGAATGCCTAGGGTGTTCACCGCCGCAAGAGTTAATACGGTGATGGTGATTGCCGCACCGCCCATATTGATAGTTGCACCTAGTGGGATAGAAACAGAATAGGTATCTTCATGAAGCTTTAAACGGCTACACAATGCCATATTAACTGGAATGTTCGCTGCGCTTGAACGTGTGAAGAAAGCCGTTACACCACTTTCACGTAAACACTTCAATACTAGCGGGTACGGGTTACGTTTTATTTTAACGTAAACTATCAATGGGTTAACAACCAATGCAATAAACAGCATGGCACCTAGTAGCACCGCCAGCAGTTGGGCATAACCAGCGATGGCAGCAAAACCAGTTTGCGCAAAGGTGCCTGCCACTAAACCAAAAATACCAAACGGCGCTAAACGAATAATAAAGCGCACGATACTTGACACGCCGTGGCTGACATCAAGAAACACTTGCTTAGTCGCCGTTGTTGCGTGATGAAGAGCTAAACCTAAGCCCACACCCCAAGCTAGAATGCCGATATAGTTACCCGTTAGCAGCGCATTAACTGGGTTATCCACTAATTTGAATAGCAAAGTATGTAACACTTCACCAATACCTTGTGGCGGATTACTTCCTTCAACACCACCCGCTAAAACGAGCGTCGTTGGAAAAGCAAAACTAAATAACACGGCTGTCAGTGCCGCAGCTAAGGTACCCATTAAATAAAGCATGATGATTGGTTTCATGCTGGTATGGGCATTTTTCTTTTGGTTAGCAATTGAGGCAGCCACCAAAACAAATACCAATACCGGTGCTACCGCTTTCAAGGCGCCGACAAATAAATCGCCCAAAAATGCTACGTCCATTGCCGCACTTTTTGAAAAGCTAGCAACGGCCACCCCCGCTAAAATCCCTATTATTATTTGCAGTACTAAACTGCCATTTGCCAGCTTGGCAAACAGTGATGTTTGTTGATTCATGCTCTCGCCTATTATGTTTGTTTTTTATTCAACTGCATAAACAGTCGTTAGTTTTATATATTGCACTTGCAGTGGTGTTTTTAACTAATGGGAATAAAAATGGCAAGAATTAGGAAAAGAGATAGTTAATAAATATGATCTACGCCCATATCGACAATCAAATATGTTGATTTAACGCATAGAATTAAACGAAATGACTAAATCCATAAAAACAACTGACATTATTTTTATTTTATGTCGAAAATATAATCAACGCAGATAGTAAACAGCCCATGAGAAAATAGTCTATTCCTCATGGGCTTTATTAAATGAGTGCAAAGACTAAGCTAAGTCAACACTGAGCTCATAACTTCCATACTTACGCATATTAATCACGCCTGTATCGAAAATAAGGTATTGGCCCTTAATCCCCTGCAGTACTCCACTTACTTCTGGCACTTTATCAAGATTAAAGCTACTAATTTTAGTGGGGTATTCTGTCACCGGAAAATGGATCTCTTGTAATGGCAATTCCACCCGGCTAATCGCATCTTCGCCGTATTGCAGAGTTAGCGCAGCAAGATGGGCTTCAATCTGTGGCAACAGCACCTCGGCTTGTGCCACTAAATCTAAATCATCCGCCTCACCTTTTAATAAGGCGCGCCAATTGGTTTTATCCGCCACCAGCTTGGCTAGCTCGACTTCAACTAAACCTGATAGCAAGCGGTTTTTCACCCGCAAAATGGCCAGTGCTTGTTTTGCACCTTGGTCAATCCAACGTGTTGGTATTTGGCTATGGCGGGTGATCCCTACTTTTAAGCCAGAAGTGTTAGATAAATAAATAAAATGATCGGTCATGCAAAACTGCTCAGCCCACTGCGGCTCACGGCAAGTGCCTTGAGCAAAATGACAAGTTTCGGGCTTCATTATACACATGTCACAACTGGCCAACTTTTTCATGCAAACAAAGCAATGCCCTTGCGAGTAACTTTTCTTGGTTTTTTTGCCACAGCTACTGCAGTAGATATTACCCGTATAGCTAAAAGCGAAGGGTTTTCCAATCAGGGGGTTAAGATGAATCTCTTGTTCGCCTATTGGCAAATAATACTGCACGGCTTTATCGGCTTGAGGGTCGCCTAGCTCGGCGCGCATTTTCTTCAACGTACCTGTGATGATAGTCATGGTCATTGCTCACTATTACTAACTTGCCTAGGGATAAATCATCAAAGAAACCATCTAAGCAATAAAATGAAAAAGCCCCTGATTGGCGATATACCAAGTAGGGGCTAAAAATTGGTTTACGCTTTATTCACAACAAGGTTTATTGAGCACCTTGGCTGCGAAGGTAATCATCGTAGCTACCGTGGAAGTCAACAATGCCTGTTGGCGTTATTTCAATAATACGCGTTGCCAATGATGAAACAAACTCACGATCATGAGAAACAAACATCAAAGTGCCTGGGTAGTTCTCAAGGGCTAAGTTCAAGGCTTCAATGGTTTCCATGTCCATGTGGTTGGTTGGTTCATCCATCAGCAAAATATTTGGTTTTTGCATGATCAGCTTACCAAACAACATACGACCTTGCTCACCACCTGACAGCACTTGTACCGATTTTTTAATGTCGTCTTGCGAAAATAACATACGGCCTAAAATACTGCGCAAGCTTTGCTCGTCGTCACCTGGTGATGACCATTGGCTAACCCAATCAAGTAACAACATATCTTCGCTGAAGTCTTCAGAATGATCTTGCGCGTAGTAACCAATTTGCGCATTTTCAGACCATTTAATGGTACCCGCCGTTGGCGTTAATTCACCCACTAAACACTTAAGCAGCGTGGTTTTACCGATACCGTTTGGACCAATAATGGCAATACGCTCACCCACTTCAACCATTAAATCTAAACCAGAGAACAGCTCTTCATCAAATTGATGACCAAGGCCTTTTACCTCTAGTGCCTGACGGTGCAGCTTCTTCTCTTGCTCAAAACGAATAAACGGACTTTGACGGCTAGAAGGCTTTACTTCGTCTAATTGAATTTTATCAATTTGCTTAGCACGAGACGTGGCTTGTTTAGACTTAGATGCGTTGGCAGAGAAGCGACTAACAAAGGTTTTAAGCTCGGCAATTTGCGCTTTTTTCTTCGCATTATCTGACAGCAAACGTTCACGAGCCTGTGTTGAGGCCGTCATGTATTCATCGTAGTTACCGTGATATAAACGCACTTCGCCGTAATCTAAATCCGCCATGTGAGTACAAACACTGTTTAAGAAATGACGGTCATGGGAAATGATGATCATGGTGCAGTTGCGCTCTTTCAGCACATCTTCTAGCCAACGAATAGTGTTGATATCCAAGTTGTTGGTAGGCTCATCGAGTAACATGATATCCGGGTCGGAAAACAACACTTGCGCCAATAACACACGCAGTTTTAACCCCGGTGGAATTTCACTCATTAAGCCGTAATGAGATTCAACCGGAATGCCTACGCCAATTAAGATTTCACCGGCGCGAGATTCAGCAGTGTAACCGTCCATTTCAGCGTATTCCGCTTCAAGGTCGCCGGCGCGAATACCGTCTTCATCTGTCATTTCAGCTTTTGCATAAATCGCGTCACGCTCAGACTGCACCGCCCAAAGCTCGGTGTGACCCATGATCACAGTATTGATCACGCTAAATTCTTCATAAGCAAATTGGTCTTGCTTTAGCTTACCAATACGCTCGTTCGGCTCTTTTGATACGTTACCTGAAGACGGCTCTAAATCACCGCCCAAAATTTTCATTAAAGTGGACTTACCACAGCCATTGGCCCCAATTAAGCCGTAGCGGTTGCCTTCGCCAAATTTAACATTGACGTTTTCAAACAGTGGCTTTGCGCCAAATTGTATGGTCAGATTTGCAGTTGTAAGCACGTTAATTTCCGATTATCTAAGGTAAATGTAGCCAGATTAGCCCGCGAAAGTGACAGTTCAATCAAGCTATGTAAAATAGCGGCGCATTATGTCATAGATGAGGGGCGGGTTGCATCCTGTTACCAAGAAATATCCCTAAGGTGTCAGAGCAAATACTGTTAAATAGCAGGCATTGAACCATCACAGCCAAAATAGCGTAACTAAGAGTATAAAGTGGGGAGTATAAAGTGGGCCTCCTAAATTGCACTGGATGGAAAAAACAATGAACCAAGTACTGGCGAAAAAACTGTTACACAGTAAATGGACAAAAGTGACACCTGAAAATAAAGAAAAACACTTTGCCATTACCGAAGTGGCATACGATGAAGACGGCAAGGTTATCCATTGCGTGACCCAAGCGGTTTACAGCGCTAATGAATATCCGATCAACTGGCGCGAGTTAAAAGACTCATCAATATGGCGCGTTGGCTGGGTATAAAACCAACGCAAAAGTTATGATAAGCTACTTACCTGTTTGACCAAAAAATCAAAGATAATGACCGCTATTTTATATTCCTTTCGACGTTGCCCTTACGCCATGCGAGCGCGTCTTGCTATTGCGGCAAGCGGCCAGTCTGTCTCTTTACGTGAAATTGAACTAAAACATAAACCTGAGCAAATGTTAGCTATTTCACCTAAGGGCACGGTGCCGGTACTGCTACTGGAAAATGGTGATGTGCTTGAAGAAAGCATCGATATTATGCACTGGGCACTTAGTTTGTCTGATCCCCTTAAGCTACTGCCATCTTCACCCGCACTAATGCAAGGGTGGATCAAACGCAATGATCTCGAGTTTAAAGGCTGGCTCGATAAGTATAAGTACGCCGATCGCTATCCCGAACATGATGAAGCTTACTATCGAGAGCAAGCTTGTCTGTTCATTGCAGAACTTGAACAGCAGCTAAGTCAAACCCACTACATACTCGGTCAACAACTCACCATGACTGATTTAGCCATCGCCCCCTTTATACGTCAGTTTTCAATGGTGGATACGAAATGGTTTGCCAATGCGCCTTACCCTCACCTGCGCAGTTGGCTTGAGCAGTTGATCAACTCTCGTTTGTTTTTAAGTGTGATGAAAAAGTACCCTACTTGGCTTAATAGCCAAGAAAGTTTCAGTTTCCCATAGCACCCATAAAATTAAACTAAACACGCCGTTTATGCATTTCAACGCGCTTGGGTATATAATACCTCCTTTTTTTACCACACTGGGCCTTATACATGACTCAAGCGAACAATCCGCTGCACGGCGTCACCTTAGAAACACTGCTTACCGAAATAGTTGATTACTATGGCTGGGAAGAGCTAGGCGCTAGGATCAACATTCGCTGTTTTACCCACGACCCAAGTATTAAATCAAGCCTTAAATTTTTACGTAAAACGCCATGGGCACGGGCCAAAGTTGAAGCCCTGTATCTAGTGATGATTGAGAAGCCTTGGTAAACAATTGTAACCTCGGACTTCATTGTAAACTTCATTGTTCAAAAAGCGCAGTTTAATGAAAATACGTAAACTGCGTTCGTGTTATCTTGCTGATGCTTCAATGCACTGGCTCGACAAATACACGCTTTCCCCTAACCGCTGGTGGCACTTTATCCACTATCGCCTGCGAAAATGTGATGTTGATTCGCTTCACCGCATAAACGGCAAGTCGATTCAGCTGCTGTTTCACTCGTTTGTTTCATAATGCTTATCTCCAATCATTCCACTAAGTCGCAACAGCCCACTCTTTTGCAAAACAGGTGGTTAAATACCGCATCACCAATTTGATTCTTGCCACATTGCGTAAGTCAGGATGAGTCAACAGCCAGATTTTACTCGGTGGGAGCGCAGGAATACTAAATAACTTGATCAGCTCTGGCCGCGCTTGATCATCGGGTAGCAAGGCTAGGCCGTGACCCGCTTCAGCGAGATAAGACATGGCTGTTAAGTCATCACAGCGAGTTGTAATCCTATCTAGGTAATGCTTATCTTGCCATTTAAAAGCGGGCAAACGGGCCATGTTGCCTGTCGCACCAATCAAGTTATGCTCAGCCAACCCGTCGCAACTCTTCGGCAAAGCCAATTGCCCTTGATACTTGCTACTGGCAAACACACTCCAATTCAAGGTAGCCACCTGCCTGCCAACCAAGTGCTCTGGCGGCGTTGTTGTTGCTCTAATAGCAATGTCCGCCTGGCGATTAGACATATTAAACGCTTGGTTGCTAACCAGCACTTCAATGTGTATTTCTGGATATCGCCGATTAAACGCGGCAATGTATTGGGGTAAATAACGATAAGCAATATTGTTCGGCGCGGTGAGCTTCACCACTCCCTTTGGTTGAATATCTTTGCCAACAAGGTGGCGGTCAATGCTATCAAACGATTCTTCAATGTTTCGCGCAAGCACGAGCAGTTCATGGCCTAATGCCGTCAATTCATAGTGGTTGTTTTTGCGATCAAATAGCTGCCCACCAATCTCCTGCTCAAATGCATTCAAACGCCGAAAAATAGTCGAGTGGTTTACCGCCAATTCAGTAGCCGCACTTGATAAGGAGCCATGACGAACAATCGCCAAAAATACTTTAAGAGAATTCCAATCCAAATTCATTCCTTGCAAATTTGCAATATCAACTTGCACATATTGCTAATTAACTTGCCAAAATGCAATCGCTACTATGTACGCATCTACTTAAACAGGAAATAATACAATGAAAAAACGATTACTTAACTCAGATACTGGCGCTTTTGTGCTGCGACTTTCACTAGGCACAGTGCTGTTGACTCACAGTCTTTACCTAAAATTAATGGTATTCACCCTCGCGGGAACCGCGCAATTTTTTGCCTCTATCGGCTTACCCGAAACACTGGCTTACATCGTGTTCATATTTGAAGTGATCACAGGAACGGCATTGCTATTGGGGTTTAACACCCGACTATTTTCAGCACTGATTATTCCTATTTTACTTGGCTCTACGTGGGCTCACGCGGCAAATGGATGGCTTTTTACTAACACAGGCGGTGGTTGGGAGTACCCGTTATTTCTTACCTTAATGGCGCTGGTTCAACTTAGCCTTGGTGATGGTCGATACGCAATAAGCAGTTACTTTGACAGCAAAATTGGTAATGAAGAGAGAGTACTTGATGAAGCAGCCTAAACTTAAACTCATCGCCCATACATTATGCCCTTTATGTGCAGCGCTCCGTTATTGTGTTGGAGGAGAAGCGCATCCCCTACACTCGGATCGACATAGATCTGGCAAATAAGCCGGATTGGTTTGAGCAATGCTCCCCTATGGGGAAAGTGCCACTGCTACTGGTTGATGAAAAACCAGCATTATTTGAGTCAGCGATCATCTGCGAGTATTTAGATGAAATAACAGCTGCTTCACTACATCCGATGGATAGCTTTGATAAAGCATTACATCGGGCTTGGATTGAATTTGGCACGAGCATATTGGGTAAAATAGCCAACCTCTACAACGCAAAAAGCAAATCTGACTTCGATGTAATACACATTGAAATACAAGAGAAGTTTGGTGCCATTGAGAGTGCAATAGCGGGATTTCCGTATTTTACAGGTGGAGCATTTCACTTGATTGATGCGGTATACGGACCCATTTTTCGATACTTTGACGTATTCGATAGCTTTATAGACCTGCAAACATTTAAAAGTTTGCCAAAATGCAACCAATGGCGCAGTGCATTAGCTAATCGGGATTCTGTTAAAAGTGCGGTATCCGTTGATTACCCTGCACAGTTAACAACATTTTTGCTCCGACGAGTAAGCCACATGTCGCGGCTCCTGTCGCAAGAAAATTTTTAGGTTTAGTTCGTCAACAAGGTATAACCACTGTTAGTAAAACCACCACCAAAGTTCACAAAAGCACAGGGGGGCGCGGTAGACAGCTCATTGCCAAGCCCCATATTGTTACCGCACAATGTTCACTTAACTTGTTTATTTTCTTGATGTTTTAATGCGCACGAACGACAAACGCAAGCCTTGCGTCGTTGCGCAAGCGGGATCTGAGCTAACAAATCTTCGGGAAAGGTAATCGATGGGTCATTACACCAGCATGATTGGCTTATGTCTTTATTACCAAGATTTACACATGCATTCCCTTCACCGCAAATCGGACACACCAAAGGATCAGGGTTTTTATTCGTTTTGTTCAAAATCGCACTCTCAACTTAGCTAAGGTTTAGCTAACAATATCACCTTTAACACTATGATTAGAACAATGAGTAGCACCGCAGCGACACAGCGGCTGGTGCTGAGCGGATATTTCATGGACAAATGGAGTTCACAGGCATGCTACAACCTGTGAATAGATTAAGCAGCTGTTATCCTTTTACTTTATCAATCATATGATTGATAACATGACTGTGCTGTTGCTGAGGACTAAACATCACTATCTCAGCATCCACGCTTACTTTGACATTGTGGCCGGGCGGCCAATAAAAAAGGTCACTCGTGTTAACTACCTCTTCTTTGCCATTGGCATCCGTGGTTGTTAATTGCCCGCGCAAAACATAACCCCAGTGAGGACACTGACACAGGTTGCCATCCAGCCCTTGGAAAAGCGGAGCAGTATCAACGCCAGCCGCTAAACTGAAATACTCACCACTTATTTTCCCTAACCCCGTCGCATCCCCAAAATCCATTTGTTGACGGATCACCGCGCCAGGGATCGCCATCTTGATAACTATGTCTTCTTTGGCTATATGCATGTTTTTTACCCTTGCTTTGTGGGTGCATAAAGATAAATTGAATACCTCCTTACATCCGGTACAACTACTCTTAGTTAGCTCACAGATATCATCAAACAATCAATTTGATGCATCTAAACTAAGGCGGATTAAATGGTGAAAGCGGAGCACCTGGCACCCTATTGGTGGCTGCCCACTTGATCACACAGCCTAAACCATTTCATAAAGTATGGCATGCCTCGCTCTTTAGCAGCATATTATTCCGCTATATTTTTTAACCTCAGCGATGTCTGTCTCTTCATTGGCCCTTTAATCAGCTAGGACTAATAGGTATTCATTTTCATTAATCTAAGCTTCATTGGCTAATGCGTTTATTCTTATTTGTGGTACTATCGCGCGCTCTCAATTCTCAACAGTAATTAGGATGTAGGTTGATGAAAATTGTCCGTTGGATTTTAGGTCGCATTATCTTGCTTTTAAACGCTATTTTTACGCCAAAAGGCGTTAAACGCAGCCCAGTAGCGCAAACAGAAATTGATAGTCGCACAGCCAAAATGTCTTTGTATCAATTTAATGCTTGTCCATTTTGCGTCAAAGTTCGCCGCCAAATGAAGCGATTGTCAGTGAATATTGAATGTCGTGATGCGCAAAACGACCCACAACATAAAGCCGACTTGTTAGCTGGTGGTGGCCGCGTTAAAGTGCCTTGCCTACGCATTGATGAAAAAGGTGAAACGCGATGGCTGTATGAATCGTCAGATATTGTTGATTACCTAAACAAAGAGTTTGCGACAAAATAAGCCCAAATTGGTTTAAATCAGGTTATAATCTGCCCATCAATACCCCAGTATATTTTAAAGCAAAATGCCATGGTTTTTGCTTTCTAACCAGCACAGGAATTCTTTATGTCTTTAGATCCAACCCAACTAGCTAATATCGAAGCCTACGACGTGGAAAGACGCTTTCAATACCTCGTCAAAGAAGCGGTCAAGCAAGAAGAGCTTTGGATCCTAACCGACGAGCACGGTTGTGTCATGCTTAACACCGATGACGAAGACTGTGTACCTGTGTGGCCAAATAAAGAGTTTGCAGAAGCTTGGGCCACCGGTGATTGGGACCATTGTAAGGCAGAGGCTATTCCCCTTAAAACTTGGCAATCTCGCTGGACTCCTGGCTTAGAAGACGATCAACTGGCGGTGGTTATTTTCCCTAAAACCGATGAAGATGGCTTAGTGATCACACCCGATGAACTTGACTTTGAACTAAGCCAGCAACAACAGAAATTACGCAAAAAGCGCTAAGTTGATATTGAATAATCACCCGCTTTTCGCTCTATAGAATAAACAGGTAACAAAATGAATTTTACAAAGCAGATACAAGACTTTAATAACAAGTTAGACAAGTTTAAACGTAAACTTAGCGCGGCCTATGAGCGAAAAGATGAAGCCATGATCAAACATTTCAACCAAGAAATTGCCAAGGTTGAAAAGTTATTAAAGGCTGCTAAAGGCAAGCAAACCTACGAGATTGGCAATAAAGGCTCTGCCGTACTTAAAATGCCATTTAAACGTGTGCTAACCAAACAAGAGCAAGCCGATATGGGCGCATTAAAAAAGTCAGTTAAAGGCTTGATTGTGGTACATCCTATGACGGCTCTAGGACGTGATTTAGGCGTTAAAGAAGTAACAGGTTACGCACCTAAGCCTTTCTAAAAAATGCGTTTAATTCTTTTTAATAAGGAGCATTTATTGCTCCTTATTAATATTAGCCTGTTGCCTCTGATTTTGATTATGCGACAGCCATCCTTTTTTGTTGCAACCAGTAGCAAATCATCCCCAGCAATAATCCCCAAAATGCACTGGCAATCCCCAATAAGTTAATGCCAGACGCCGTTAATAAAAACGCCATTAATGCAGGCTCTTTATCAGTGGAATCCACCAGCGCATTCATTAAACAGCGGCACAAAGTTGGCATTAAAGCTAAACCTGCTAAGGTCATGACCACCGCACTCGGAACAAGCGTAAACAGCGATACAAAGCTGGCTGCAAATACCCCGGCTAACAAATAAAATACGCCCATTGCGATAGCTGCTAAATAGCGTAATTTGGGGTCTTTATCCGCATTGTCACTCATACAAATCGCCCCTGTGAGTGCTGCTAGATTAAATGCAAACCCACCTAAAGGAGCCAGTATTAAACCAGTTAGTCCGGTTACAGTGATAATACGCGATGCATTAACCTGATATCCATTGGCCTTTAATACCGCAAACCCTGGCAAATTTTGCGATGCCATGGTAACAATGAATAAAGGGATGCCAACACTAACTAGAGTGAGCCATTGAAAGTCAGGGCTGATAAACGTTGGCGTTGATAGGCCAAATTCCATCATTGAAGTATCTAATTTACCCGTTAGCGCACTGAGCAAAATTGCAATTCCCAAGATCCCAGGGATCAAATAATGCCCCCAGTGAACCTTTGCGATGATATAAACCGCAAGCATGACTACCACTAGCAGCCATTCATCGAGTAACGCTGTAAATATCCCCAGCCCAAATTGCAACAACACCCCAGCTAACATGGCCGATGCGATGGCGGTTGGGATTTGCGATAAAAGTTTATCAAACCAGCCTAACAAGCCTAACAAGCCTAACAAGCCTACCAAAGTGATCAATGCCGAGCAAAGCATAAAAGCCGCCACCGCTTGCCCAACTGTCACATCTTGTAATGAGGTCACTAATAGCGCAGCCCCGGGCGTTGACCAAGCAGTAACAATTGGCTGTTTAAAATGCCATGACAAACTAATAGTCGATACGCCCATACCGATGCCTAAGGCCCAAAACCATGAAGTGATCTGCTCCTGGGAGGCGCCAGCACTGGTTGCTGCTTGGAAAATAATGGCTGCTGCACTGGCATAACCAATAAAAACGGCAATAAATCCGGTACTAATGTGTGAAAATTTAATCTTCATCCTTTCTCCATTACTGTTTGTGCGTTATAACATACAAACAACATAACACTTGTGCGCTATAACGCACAAGAAAAGATTAAGGAATAATATGCAACCGGATAAATCAGTTGGGGAAAACCTACGACAATTACGAAAAGAAAAAGGCTGGAGTCTAGACGTTGCAGCGAAAGCGACAGGCGTCAGTAAAGCGATGTTAGGTCAAATTGAACGGGGAGAATCGAGCCCCACTGTGGCTAAGCTTTGGCAAATCGCATCAGGTTTTAATACGTCTTTTTCTCGCTTTATTGCCCCGCCAGGCAGAGAAATACTTGAGAGTATGTTTAGAGATGCCGCCGAGTTGCGCCAAGAAAGCTTAAATAAGGGATTCTTTGTCAGCCTATTATTCCCTTTTGAACAAACCCTTGGCTTTGAAATTTTTGAAATTAGTTTGGCACCTCATTATCAGCACCAATCTGAACCTCATAATTTAGGCGTAACAGAACACATACTTTGCATTAGTGGTGAGATGGCTGTTCTCTTTGCTGATCAATGGCATCCATTAAAAGCGGGTCAGGCCGTGCGTTTTAATGCTCATCAACCACATGGCTATAAAAATTTGGGGACAGAGCAAGCCGTGTTTCATAATGTTATCCATTACCCTAGCAACCCATGAAGTAGGCTACGAGCAAGGCTTTTACCCAGTACATGATCTAGCATCGTACGCTGGTTTTTTGCTGTTTTTCCTTTAAATATAGATACAAAGGTAAACCACAAGAAACACCAACGGTTAGGATTGCAACAATGGCGACCTGGTAATATTTGATTCGATTGCGAGTACCATCAACAACAATGAAAACCAGTGAAACGATCGCCGATACCAACACATCTAACCATGCAAAAGTACTGATAGCGTTTACTGTCGCTTGCTCAGCAAATAAAACAATGTCGACACCATTTGCGAACAACCAAGGTACAAAAGCGCCATAGGGCAGCACCGTACCGAGTATGGCTAATACTAAATAAAGTTTTGTCATAAACAATTCATGTGATTTCAGGCTGTTTAGAGGCCTTGTTTAGCCCGAGCAATAGCGGCCTCAATGGCTGACTTGGCTTGGGGACTGTTTTTCCAGCAGGTTGTGCGCAACATTGAAGCAACCATCTCTGCGATATCATCAGCTCGATATTTTGCTAAATCTGAAAACGTCTCTATGCCTATCTCTTCAAATCTTTTCAGCACCGTAGGCCCGACCCCTTTAAGCGCCAATAGCGCTTCGCGCTCTGAATCAGAAAATGCCATTTTACCTCCTTAAAGCCCAGAAATATTTATAAAATACAACATAATACATTGATTAATTTGCATAATATCCTATTTAGCTAATTTGGCAATACTGTTGGCCATGCCATTGAGTAACAGCCGATGCCATGGTGCAAAAAAATACCAATAGACTAGCCCCAAAAAACCCGCAGGATGCCAAAGTAAATCGATTTGTAGCACACAACGCTCTTCACTCAATGGCGTTAATCTGATTTGCATACCACCACCACCGGGCGCTTTCATGCCAAATTTCATAACCAATAAACGCTCATGGATCACGCTTAAGATCCGCCATGAGTCAACTCGTTCTCCCTCTATTAGTGCTTCCTTACTGTCACGACCATGGTTTCTACCTTGCCCAGCAAAAATATGATCTATCCATTCGCGCATCGCCCACAAGAAATCACCATAAAAATAGCGATGTTCTCCACCTAGTAGATTCAGTACTCGCCAAACATCAGCGCAACTTGCATTTATCTCAAGTCGGTGGCTGGCCTTTTTGGCATAAAAGCCATGTAGCGAAGAGAAATTTCGAAATTCAGGCACACCATCCTGCCACTCTTTAGGGTAAACGGTAATTTTTTCAGTTTGTAATACTTCATCAATGGCTTGTTCAAAATTTAACAATGGTTGAGGTATCAACGATTGCAATGATTTACCATTACCTTGTAATGGCTCATCCAAACCTGCTAATAATGCTTGGGCTAATGATTTAGGCACAGAGGTAATAATGCCCAGCACTCGCTGCGTCCAGCTAATAGGTAAGCCGGGGATCGCGAAAATATGACATGGCTTACCCAAACGCTTAGCTAATCGTTGCATCATTTGCTGATAACTGAGCCAGTCGGGGCCAATGGCGTCGTAAATCTTGCCTGCTGACTCAGGAAGTGAGGCTAAGGCGGCCAGATAATACACCACATTTTTTATCGCGATGGGCGGGGCTAACGTTTTAATTGACGTAGGTGAAAAGAATACAGGAATATGCCCGACTACATCACGCATCACTTCAAAAGCAGCCGAGCCTGGGGCCACAATAATACCAGCTCGCAATTCGGTCACAGGAATAGCAGAGCTAGCCAGAATATGCCCCGTGGCAACGCGTGATTTCATATGCTCTGAATGAGGGTTGCCTGAAACTAAGCTGCCTAGGTAGATAATGCGTGTTACCTGTGTGCCCTGCACTGCGGCCACTAAGTTACGAGCGGCTTGTTGTTCTACCTCACTGTATAATTCACCATCGCTCATGCCATGCATCATGTAATAGATAAGCTCGATACCATCAAGGGCTTTACTGATGGAATAAACATCGAGTAAATCCAAAGTGAATCGTGAACAAGGCAAATTGGGCCAAGGACTGGGCTTATCAGGATTGCGCGAACTGATACGCACCTGATGCCCTTGTGCTACTAACTGTGGTACTAAATGGCGTCCTACTGTTCCTAACGCGCCAATCACTAATATATTCATCCAGCAGGTCCTTATGCTCAGGGTTATTCTTCGCTATAATAGCCGTTACTTTAGCTTAATCGTTTAACAATCATGAACCGTAAAAAGAAAATCAATCAAGAATTGAAGAAACGCCAAAAACAAGCCAATTCAAAAGTACACCACAGTAATAAACCAAAATATATTTCCAAAGCTGAGCGAGAAAGGATAGCGCAAGAGCAAGCACAGCTTCAAAATCAAACAGATGAGGCTAGCCCGACGGACAACGTGTAACTCCAGTATGCTCAGCCACACCTGCTGGGCTTTCTTGCCGAACTCTCTGTATATAAGCGTCAACCGCTGTTAGCTGTCATGACTCAGTGATGAAATACCCCCTTAAGCGAGCTACCAAGTATCATTGAATAATGATCAAATAAACGATCACAAACTTGTTACATTTGCGATTTATTTTTGCTAACATCCGCCACGCCTGCCTTGTGTAGAGTGCTACCACTTAGATGTTAATGCAGTAGGTTTATACAAAGTTAATGCATGGATAGATTAACCCCTCAATTTGGAACCCAACGACGCATGACCTACTTTGTCATCGTTGCTTTGCTATTTCAAATTTTTATCTCTGCCACTGTGTTGCTAAATCCTGCACTCGTCACCCACTCAAGTTGGCTCAATTCTGCCCTTGGCGATAAAGTGTTAATCTGTACTTCAACAGGCTTTAAATGGGTCGACATCAACGAACTGGTCGAAACCAACCAAACTAATCTGAGTGAAAACACACCCACATCATCTAACCAAGCAAATACCGAGCACGACAGCGTTACTTTCACCTGTCCTTTGCTTAAAGCCTGTCAGTATTACGCACTATTAGCCGCTTTGTTAGTTTTAGTGCTAACGACTTGGTTAGCACGCAATAAAATCGCCATCCCCTATTACCTTTATATTTGTTCACTGCAAAAGGTTTATTTGCTAAACGCGCCTAAAACCTCTCCTCCCGCTCAATTTTTAGCCTAAGTCTGGTCAAACACACACAACCGTTTTTTAACGTATTTGTTTTGTTGCTAAACACCAGTCTTAACCAATCTTAATTCAGTTTTACCCTTGATGGCATGTAGCTGCTTTAGCCTACTGCTGTCTGACTTCTCTGGTTTGTGCATTGCACAAAGTGGTCTCGCAATTTTTAGCGAAAAATATATAAAGGAATATAACATGTCGAATAAATACCAATTGAAGGCGCTTGCTTCTAGCCTATTCGTTTCTAGCGTTCTTATTGGCTGTGGTGGTTCGGGCGGTGGCTCACCCGTAGAAACAACAGCCCCTGTAGACCCCGTACCGACAGTAGAGCCAAGCGCGCCGCCAGCCTTGCAAAATGTTGAATTAAAATTTGCCGCTCGCGTCGGTGAGCAACCAGTAAGCTGCCAAATAATGGACACAGCGATAGCCGGCACTCAAAACACCCAGCCTGAGTTTACCGATGTACGCATGTATATCTCTGAAGTTATCTTAATCAATGAAACGGGTAAAGAAGTCGCTTTGGAGTTAACTCAAGATAAAAAGTGGCAATACAAAAATGTTGCTTTACTGGACTTTGAAACCGGCCAAGACAATTGCGCTAATGGTAATGAAGCCCTTAATCACCTTATCAAAGGCACCGTACCAACAGACAAATACACCAGCGTTAAGTTTACCTTAGGTGTACCCGCCGAGCTTAACCATTATGGCATCGATGGTGACGACGCCGTATCACCTCTAGACGTCATGGGCATGAACTGGAGCTGGCAAAAAGGCCACAAACATTTGCGCATGGACATCAAAGGTTGGAACCTTCATTTAGGCACAACGGGATGTGAAGTGACTGACTTAGCGACAGAAACCGTCGACTGCAGCAACTCACGACCAAACCGACCAACATATCAGTTTGATAGTATCGATATTGCTAACAGCACCATCGTATTTGATTACCAAAAACTGGTCGCCAATAGTGATTTAACCACCAACCAACCACAAACACCACCGGGCTGTATGTCATCAGCCACTGACGCAGACTGCGGCAATGTATTTACCAAACTCGGCTTAGATCTGACAACCGGCCAATGTATAGGTGGCGATTGTAGCGCAGCGCAAACCTGGATCACTGTGGAGTAATGAAGATGTCAGCAAACATGTTTAAGGGTTTGCTGACACTGTTTACTGTGCTGAGCATGGTAGGCTGTGGCAGTGGATCAGATTTTGAAGTGGTCGCCCCAAGTAATGATGTTAATCAGGCCTTCGACTATCAAACGGGCCCACTGCCGCAACCCAAAGAGCCGCAGGACAACCCCGCAACGGAAGAAAAATACCAATTAGGCCGTCATTTATTTTATGACAAACGCCTTTCTGGTAATCAAACACAATCCTGCGAGTCTTGTCACCAGCAAGCCCTCGCCTTTACCGATGGCAAACAACGTCCCCTTGGCTCGACCGGCGAGCTACTGCATCGAAATTCGCAAAGCCTGACCAACATTGCCTATAACGCCACTTACACTTGGGCAAATCCGATTTTAAAAGAGATAGAAAACCAACTAGTGATCCCACTGTTTGGTGAGTTCCCGGTAGAATTAGGTATAAACGATGGAAATAAAGACGAAATCTTAAGTCGCTTTCGTGACGATCCTCTTTACCAAAAGTTGTTTAATGAAGCTTTTCCTGATCAGCAAGACCCCGTGACGCTACCAAATATTATTAAGTCATTAGGCGTCTTCAATCGCGCATTGATTTCCAAAGACTCCGACTTTGATAACGGCACTATGAGCAATGCCGCTATTCGCGGACAAACCTTATTCAACAGTGAAAAAATGGAGTGCTTTCATTGCCATAATGGCTTTAACTTTACCGACTCAACGCTACACAACGACAGTGTATTTGTCAGTAAACCTTTCTTTAATACTGGCTTATATAACCTAGACGAGGAAGGCAGTTATCCCAATATAGATAACGGGCTCTTCCAAGTAACAAACAATGTCAGTGATAAAGGAAAGTTTCGCCCCCCTACTTTACGCAACATTGCCTTTACCGCGCCATATATGCACGACGGCAGTATCAATACCTTAGAACAAGTACTTGAGTTTTACGCCGCAGGTGGCCGCAATATTGAAAGTGGAGAGCATGTCGGTGATGGTCGCTTAAACCCAAACAAGAGTGAATTTGTAAAAGGCTTTACCATGAGTGAGCAAGAAAAGTCTGATTTACTCGCCTTTTTACATGCACTCAGTGATGAGGCATTTTTAACCAACCCAAGATACGCCAACCCATTTGAACAGGATCTGGCAAAATGAAAAAACATACTTCAACCCGCCTTTTATGCCTGTTGCCGGCTCTATTTTATGGTCAAATAGCCACAGCTGAGGACGGCCAAAAACCTAGCTTACTTGAGCGCACAACAGTGCAAGGAAACGTGTTTGCTCAAGGCGGTTATTATCAAGCAAGTGATGATGTTACCGCCGGACAAATTCCCGGCATTGTCACCAATGCAAGCGCGCATAATATGGAGCAAGGCCTACAGCTGATGCATGCTGAGCTCGGCATGTTAGTCGCCCTTGAAAATATTGTCGCAGGTAAAATCATTCTGGGTAGTCATCACGGTGAAAATATTGAACTTGAAGAAATGTGGCTACAGCCTTATCTCGGGCAAAACTGGCAACTGCGTATAGGCAGGCAATTAAATAGAATCGGCTTATATAATGCCACACACGACCATGATTGGTTATTTCTAGACGCTAATTTGTCGCAACAAGCTTTTCTTGGCGGTCAATACAGTGATGATGGCGTGCAATTGACCTACGCCATTAATGCACATGATTTCACAGCTTGGGTCAGTCGTGGCAATCATTACCCAGCGACAGAAAAAACAACTGGATCGGCGCCTCAAGCTTTAGGTATCACTTACCGCTGGCATCATTTTGTGGCGCAACACCAACTCACATTAGTCAGCTCTTGGGCACGTTTCTCTGCTTCGCAAACCAGTCCACTTGGCTCTGATGGCCATAGCCATTCACATCACGCCAACATCCCAATTAGTCTGGCTGGCGATACTGAATTATTTACACTTGGGACACAGTGGCAGTGGCAGCAATTTGGCTGGGATCTTGAACTAATGGGACAAACCATTGACGCTTCGATAAAAGATACGCAGCAAATTGCCGCTCATTTAACAGCAAACAATATTGGTCTTAATTCGCAATGGTATTGGCAATGGCAAAACCTGCAACTAGGCCTGCGCTATGAGTGGCTAAAAACCGATAATACCCTTAGCCAAAACAGCCGTGACTTTAACACCGTTCTAAACAGCAAAAACCATAACCCAGAGCGCCTAAGCTTAGTTGCAAATTGGCAATTTTCACCCGGCCATTTCCTGCGCATACAGGGCAATCTCGACAATACAACACCAAGTCAAGAGCACGCTTATTGGCTAGTTTATCAAGGCAACTTAACCTGGTAACAACCTTTCATATCTAGGAGAAAACAATGAAAAAAACATTAATTAACGCCCTTGTAGCGATTGCATTTTTTGCCGCCATTCCTGCGCATGCACATGATTATGGCGCCAATAGCATCAAAATAGATCACCCTTGGAGTAGAGAAGCGCCGCCCAATGCTAAGGTGATTGCAGGCTTTTTCCAATTGAAAAACAACGGCACAGAAGATGACTTTTTGATTTCTGCAAGTACACCTGTTGCCGATCGCGTTGAGATCCATACCCATATCATGGAAGATGATATGATGAAAATGCGCCAAGTGAACAGCGTTCGCATCGGCGCAATGAACACGGTAATGTTTAAGCCGGGCAGCTTTCATTTAATGATTTTTGAACCAAAGCAGTCATTTAAAAAAGGCGAGCGATTTCCAATGACATTGACGTTTAAACGCGCTGGCACAATAGAGATTGAAGTAGCGATTGAAGAAAACAACCACCAGCATGCTCATTAAGATCCGGTAAGTTTACCTTAGCTTGATAAAATCCAACCATCCCCCAATTAGGGGGATGGTTAACATTAGTTACACCCCTTAGAAGCTGCGGCTGTATTGTAAGCCGACTAAAATTGCGTCAGCATGGGTTGTGCCCTTTAAGTTTGAAAAGCTTGATGTTTCAGTAACCTGAACATCTTCACCAAATAAATAAGTTGCCCCAAAATCAATGCTTGATACTGGGCTGATATGGTAGCTAAAACCAGCTGAAAGCCAGTTGCGATCCGAATCTGGTACTGAAATAGACGTCACTTTATCTTGCGCACTGGTATCATGCATATAACCAGCTCGCAACGTCCAATCTTGATTTAAGTAGTAGGTCCCACCAATCGCGTAGTGCATGCCATTTTGCCATTCATAATCATTGATAATGCCATGACCTTTTGACTTCAATACATCAAACGATGACCAACCGATCCACTGCACACTGTAGTGTACCGCCCACTGTGGGCTGACTCGATGATAACCCGAAAACTCAATCATGTCGGGTAAAGGCATGTATAGGGTATCGTTTGAGATAGACGGGTTTGCAGGGTTACCGGCAAATAAAATGTCCCCTTTCGCTTCTAGTTTAGGGCTGTAACGGTAAGATAAGCCGTAGCGATTCGCCTCATTGACCTCATACACCACCCCGAGATTAAAGCCAAGGGCAAAACCATCTGCGTCAATATCCAAAATAGTACGTTTACCCGCAGGCGTATTAGCAGCTCGCTTCATTTCGCCCTTACCGTAAATCAGATCAAGGCCGCCACCGATGCTCCATTGAGCGTTGACGCGATAAGCTAAACTGGTGCCGATATTAAAGCTTTTAACATCAGTCAGGTCGCCAAATTCAGGCGCGGTAAAGCTAGAATTGAACTCTGTTTTGGTACCAAAATTTGAGTAAAGGTTCGCTCCCCAAGTAAATTGTTCATTAATGGGTATGATCACGTGTAAATTAGGCGCAACCGAGGTTCCCCCAGCATTGTCATAATTTGAAGGAAAGCTTTGCCCAGGCGCAAAAGCAGAAGTGTAAGTTGCATTTTTAACACTAATATCGGTTTCCAATAGCACAAAACCTAGCGACATAGCTGCTTTATCAAACAATGCCATGGCGGCAGCATTACGTGCCATAACCGATGCATTATCAGCAATCACAGCATCACCAGCAAAAGCGCGACCTAAGCCAGTAGCAGATTGAGCATTCAGCTGAAAACCCGCCGCCCACGTTTGCGTGGCTAATAATGCCAATGAACCCGTAGCTAAACGCATACCAAGCTTGTGTTTATTTATCATATTATTCCCTATTTTGCTGTCTGCACGAGGGTGCTTATTTTTAAGGGCGGCGATTCTACAGGCTTACTGGAAAATAACAAATCACCCTTATCTCAAATTCACTGCTGTCTATTGAGTAAGACTAAAATTAGCAACCGCGAAAACAACTTAAACATTTAACATAGAATTAACATTAGCTAACTATTGGCATAGATAAAGCCGATCTGCATGAAATATTGAGAGAAAAAGGAACAAGTTGCGTTTTTTCATGAAACGAAAACGCATTTTGGTCACTTTTTGCTTTCTTTTTCGATGAATTTCATTAACATCCCTTGGGAATTTTTTACCTGAATTAGGTAGGATTGGGCGCAATATATCTCTCTTGTTGGGAAATAAATTACAAGCGGCCCCGTCAGTGCTAGACTGCACTGGCTTTTTTGCAACATTTAAAGCTATTTAGCGTACGCGCAATAATGCCATGGTGCTTGGTTAATTGAACAGGCACTAAAAAACAATAAAGTACGCTTTAGATTGTCTTTTCTTGACTTACAGCTCGACTGAAAAACGAAGGAATATCATGACCAAACCAACTTCAAAAATCATTTACACTATCACTGACGAAGCGCCAGCACTGGCGACCTACTCTTTCCTTCCTATCGTGAAGGCATTCACTGAAGCTGGTGAGATAGCAGTAGAAACAAAAGACATTTCCCTAGCTGGCCGTATCATTGCCAATTTCCCAGAAAACCTATCTGAAGCACAACGTCAATCAGACGCACTTGCTGAATTAGGCGAGCTAGCTAAAACGCCAGAAGCAAACATGATCAAACTGCCGAATATCAGTGCTTCTGTACCTCAGTTAGTGGCAGCCATTAAAGAGCTACAATCACACGGTTATGATTTACCTGATTACCCAGCTAACCCAGCGAATGATGAAGAAAAAGAAATTGCGGCACGTTACGCAAAAATTCTTGGTAGTGCAGTAAACCCTGTATTGCGTGAAGGTAACTCAGATCGCCGCGTCGCTGCCCCCGTTAAAGCTTATGCACAGAAAAACCCACATTCTATGGGTGTTTGGAGTAAAGATTCCAAATCACACGTTGCGCATATGCAAAGTGATGACTTCTTCGGTAGTGAGCAATCAGTAATCGTTGAACAAGCTGATGACGTGAAAATTGAATTAGTCGCGAAAGATGGCACTGTTTCAGTATTAAAAGCATCTACCCCACTTAAAGCAGGTGAAGTCATTGACTCTTCTCGCATGAGTGTTAAAGCACTGCGCGCTTACTTTGAAAAAGAAATTCAAGATGCTAAAGATTCAGGCGTATTACTTTCTCTTCACTTGAAAGCAACCATGATGAAAGTGTCTGACCCTATCATGTTTGGTCACGCTGTTTCGGTTTACTTTAAAGATGTATTTGAAAAACACGCTGAGCTGTTCAAAGAGCTGAAAGTGAATACCAAAAATGGTTTTGGTGATGTTGTCGCTAAAATTGCTACCCTACCAGCGGATAAGAAAGCCGAAATCGAAGCAGATATCGCAGCGGTTTACGCTAAACAGCCACCACTAGCAATGGTTGACTCAGATAAAGGCATCACTAACCTTCACGTACCAAGTGATGTGATCATTGATGCATCTATGCCTGCGGCAATCCGCTCTTCTGGTCAAATGTGGGGCCCTGATGGCAAGCTAGCAGATACGAAAGCGATGATCCCTGATCGTTGTTACGCTGGCATCTACCAAGAAACGATTCAGTTCTGTAAAGAAAATGGTGCATTCGATCCAACGACTATGGGTAACGTAGCCAACGTTGGCTTAATGGCACAAAAAGCGGAAGAATACGGTTCACACGACAAAACGTTTGAAGTACCAACAGATGGCACTATCCGCGTGGTAAACCAAGCAGGTGAAACTGTGATGGAGCATGCGGTTGAAGAAGGTGATATCTGGAGAATGTGTCAGGCGAAAGATGAGCCAATCAAAGATTGGGTTAAGCTTGCTGTTAACCGCGCCCGTGCTACCGGCTCGCCAGCTATCTTCTGGTTAAACGAAGCGCGTGCTCACGATGCTAACCTAATCAAGAAGGTAAACACTTACCTAGCAGATCACGACACTGCAGGTCTAGAAATTAAGATTTTATCTCCTGAAGATGCGATCAAATATACCCTAGATCGCGTTAAAGCAGGTCAAGATACGATTTCTGTAACAGGTAACGTACTGCGTGATTACCTAACTGACTTGTTCCCTATCCTAGAGCTAGGTACCAGTGCGAAGATGCTTTCTATCGTACCGCTACTAGCGGGTGGTGGTTTATACGAAACGGGTGCGGGTGGTTCAGCGCCTAAACACGTACAGCAGTTTGAGCAAGAGTCACACTTACGTTGGGACTCATTAGGTGAGTTTTTAGCTTTAGCTGTGTCTATTGAAGATTTAGGCCATAAAAATGACAACGCACAAGCGCTGATCATTGCTGAGGCACTAAACCAAGCAACCAGTAAGCTACTAGACAGCAACAAGTCACCTATGCGTAAAGCTGGTCAACTAGACAACCGTGGTAGTCACTTCTACCTAGCAATGTACTGGGCACAAGCGCTAGCAGCGCAAACTCAAGATGCTGCGCTACAAGCACATTTTGCTCCAATGGCCAAAGCACTTGAAGACAACGAAACAACTATCCTAGCTGAGATTGCTGCCACTCAAGGCAAGCCTTCAGATATCGGTGGTTACTTCCAGCCAGACTTTGCAAAAGCATCTGCGGCAATGCGCCCAAGTGCAACCTTAAATAGCATCATCGGCTAATCAATGGTTTTCAACTAGTCATTGATAACAAAAAGCAGGCTTCGGTCTGCTTTTTTTTATCGTGAATGTTAAGTTGCGTTCAGGGAGAACAGGTGGCACATGAAATGGTTTTTATTGTTACTCAGCAGTTATTTATGTAGTCATATAGCGTTGGCAAGTCCAGAGCAAGACGCATTTTTACCCTACTACGCACAACAGCCATTCACTGGAGACTTAGATGAAATTAAACAGCGACGTGTTTTACGCGCCCTGGTTAGTTATAACAAAACAGACTTTTTTATTCGTAAAGGTAAAATCCTCGGTCTACAAGCTGAGCTGCTCAAACAGTTTGAAAAGAGTATAAATAAAGGGGTGAAAAAAGAAGTTGATAAAGTGAAAATTAAATACATTCCCGTCCCTTTTGATCAGCTAATCCCTGCTCTTAATGAAGGACGAGGAGATATTGTTGCTGCTTTTCTAACAAATACCCCGCAAAGACAAAAAGAAGTTGCATTTGTGGCGAGCCTGAGCAGCCAAGTAGATGAACTGCTCATTACAAGCCACAAACACCGAGATGTGAACCAACTTACGGATCTCGCAGGCATGACGATTCATGTGCTTGATGACAGTAGTTACATTGAACATTTACACACCATAAATCGCATTTTATCCAAGCAAAACTTAGCGCCAATTGAAATTATTCCAGCCAATAGCTTTTTAACATCAGAAGACCTGGTAGAAATGCTCAATGCTGGCATGATCCAGGCGACCGTCATCGATCAATATAAGGCCGAATTATGGCTGAAAATTTTTACCGAGCTTAAAGTACATCACCAACCTATTAGTATTAATAATCAAGTCGGATGGGTAACAAGACGCAACAACCCCAAACTCAATAAATATGTATCAAGGTTTATTGATGGGCAGGCAAAACAAGGCACGCTCTTGGGGAATACATTATTTAATCGTTATTATAAAAATGTAAGCTGGGCCAAATCAGCCAATCAACTTGGCAATAAAGACAGTGCTGTTTATCAGCAATTTGTTTTAGCAGCCGAAAAATACCATCTCGATGCCATTGCCCTATTAGCTCAAGCTTATCAAGAGTCCCACTTTAACAATAACTTGGTAAGTCCCCGTGGAGCGGTTGGTATTATGCAACTATTGCCAAGTACCGCTAAAGATATGGGGGTACAAGACTATCGATCTCTCACTGGTAATATTGAAGCCGCAGCCCGTTACATCGTTTGGTTGAAAAAGCACTACCTCAACGATCATCAAGTCAGCGATGAAAATGCCCTTGCCATGGTCTGGGCATCGTATAATGCCGGTCCCAATAAATTTGCTAAAATGCAGCAACGCGCTGAGGCAATGGGACTGAATAAGAACATTTGGTTTGGTCAGTTAGAAATTGCCGCAGGCTTAGAAACAGGAAGGGAAACGGTGCAGTATGTATCAAACATCTATAAGTACTATTTAGCTTACAAGCTGTCTTTAGCCCTTAGACAAGAAAAACAAGCGGTAAAATTACAACTAACACATTAGTTTATTGTAACGTTAACCTTTTTAAACCAATTATCTGGGGCTAAATAACTATCTATAATGGCTTGATAGCGCCCCGTTTCCTTAAGATGATCTAAGCCTGCATTGAAGTCTTGGTTAAGTTTCGCGTCAGAGAAAATAACCTTATAGTCAACGCTGTTGAAAATGGGGTGCAAAGCCATTTCCGCCTCATAATTAACGCCTTGATTGATGGCAAAATATTTAAATATTTTCTCGTCTAGGACAATGGCATCGGTACGTTTGGAAAGCAACATCCTTATTTGCAGATCTTGTCGTGACTTTTCGCTATATCTACTATTCCTTTGCACCACCTCCCCATAGTGTGGTTCAAGATAGCTTGTTGCGTTTTGGAACGCGACAATCGACAACCCCGCTAAGTCTGCAATGTTGGCTATTTCTATGTTCGAAGATTTAAGGGTGACCGCTATGTTTTTATACCTAATATGGCTATTTGAATAGAAGCCAGCAAGATAGCCTGATCCTTCATTTACGGGCGCTGCGGCATCAACAAAACCGCTAGCCAATGAAGGAATTAAGCGAGCAAAAGGAACAAATACTGGCGTCAGTGTATGGCCCTTGTATGCGAGTGACTCTTTAATTATCTCTAACTCTAAGCCTGATTGTTGTTCAGATAAGTAATAGGGTGGCAAAGCAAGTCCAACGGCTAGGCGAATTTCTTTAGCTTGGCTAAAACTTGGCGCTGAAATGAGCAAGCCTATTAACCATTTACCAATGAATTTCATAAAGTCTTTTTCAGGCATTGTTGAGAACCATTATCGAATCAAAACCTAACAATAGTAGAGATAGGCATAAAAACTTGAGTCTGAGATAATCACTTGGAAGCGACATAAGTCACTGTTTTGGTTTTTTTTAGCCAGCAGCGGAACGTTATCATTTCTTACTGCTGAATTTAACAGCACAAAATGAATAAACAATGACCAAGTAAATCATTTTCAACAAAAAACCCTTGCCTGCATGGCGGGCTTTGGTAAACTACGGCTCGTTCTCAAGTGACGAGGACAATTTAAGAAAAAGAAATGCTCGCTTAACTCAGTTGGTAGAGTGCCGCCATGACATGGCGTAGGTCACTGGTTCGAGTCCAGTAGCGAGCACCATTTCTTTTATTCTTATGCTCGCTTAACTCAGTTGGTAGAGTGCCGCCATGACATGGCGTAGGTCACTGGTTCGAGTCCAGTAGCGAGCACC
>NZ_JAUOPX010000301.1:0-234 GCF_030547455.1 Motilimonas sp. 1_MG-2023
CCTATGATCAGAAAGACGCCGCCGGATTCATCAAGCTCAACGCGCTGCGTCTGCGGTTGATTGCAATGCGGAACCGCCGCCTAAAATGACTGATGAAACCGACGCCGAGCTCTTTATCGAGGCGCAGGATACTGTGTGGGCGGCGGTGATTTCGGAGCTGACGGCGGGCAAGAAACAGAGCCACTGGATGTGGTTTGTGTTTCCGCAACTGGCGTCGCTGGGCCAGTCACATAT
>NZ_JAUOPX010000302.1:0-234 GCF_030547455.1 Motilimonas sp. 1_MG-2023
CCGCTCAGACACAACAGTTAACCCGATGCACCCAGAGCAGGCGACAATGTTAGTCACAACGGGGGTTTATCAATACAGTCGTAACCCTATGTACTTAGGTTTTTTGGCCTGTTTGCTTACTTGGGCTTTTTATTTACAAACCCTGAGCGGTTTTTTTGCCGCACGCTTATTTGTGCTGTACATGAACCAGTTTCAGATTAAAACCGTGGTAATGGCTCTTTCTCGAATATTTGG
>NZ_JAUOPX010000303.1:0-234 GCF_030547455.1 Motilimonas sp. 1_MG-2023
TGCACATGGTTTTGCTCTTAATAGCTTTCAAGCGTCCATAAGTCCTGCTTGACTAAGGCGAGTACGTGATGATTTTCACTCACTAAGCAAATTTGCCGATCAACAAATAGAGTCGCGCAATCAACGCCTTCGGGTAAATAATATACCTTCAAGCGGCTATCATCGGTGAGATCTCGCCCAGTAATCGAAAAGTCTAACTTGCCCCGCTGCAACCCTTGCATCGAGTTTTCTGCC
>NZ_JAUOPX010000304.1:0-234 GCF_030547455.1 Motilimonas sp. 1_MG-2023
GGCACAAAAGGGTCCGCGGCTGGGTTTGCATCCATTAACTCCAGTAATCCCACCCCGTAAAGTACTCCTATTTCATGTAAGTTTTCACCTTTCGCCAGCGTGTGAGTCTGAAGCTGCCCAACTAAACGCCCACCATCTGGGGGTAATGTGTAAATATTTGCCCATGTTACTGGAATTATATATAGCAAATACAAAAGTCTAAACAATTATTTCATAACATAACGAGCAATAGTA
>NZ_JAUOPX010000305.1:0-234 GCF_030547455.1 Motilimonas sp. 1_MG-2023
GCCTAAAGACGGCTGTGTAACTGTCATGCATAAACATATAAAAGATAATGCCGCTTAACTCATAATAGCGTTAGCAATTTGTACAGTTGAAATAACCAAAATTGGCGATAAACAGTTTGGCAAAATTTGGCTAAACATGATTCGCGGTGCTTTAAGTCCAATGATCAAAGACGCTTCGACATATTCTTTTTTATTTTCTGCTAGTACCTAGGCTCGAATAGTTAGGGCATATTG
>NZ_JAUOPX010000306.1:0-234 GCF_030547455.1 Motilimonas sp. 1_MG-2023
CTCTAAAACCATATAGCTAAATTAGATACATAAGGACAATTGCAACAAGGCTGTACAATCTCTAGCCTCAGCAATACAAGAATCAGTAAAACCATGGGCACGCACACGCAATAACTGGGCTGGATGTTAAGTGTCTGCCATAATATATTGAACGCGTATAATCGCAAAACCAGCACGGCGCCAGTTGCAGTAAAAGCTGGCAATAATGTTGTTTTAAGCGGACCCCCTCTGCAA
>NZ_JAUOPX010000307.1:0-234 GCF_030547455.1 Motilimonas sp. 1_MG-2023
TATGATCTAAGAAAAAGTGTGTTTGTTTTGTGTTGGAGATGAATATTGTATATATGATTTATCTTTTTGGAGAGCTATAGTATTGAGTTGATAGAGTATACACGTTATTTTTTAGTTGTGGTTTTTTTTAGGTTGTTCGAGTTCTTTGCGGTTTCTTTGTTCCAGGCAGTGCTATTTTGTTTTGTGGTATCGAAGGTGCAGGTATATTTAGTTTGTTTGTGCAATCCTTGTGTG
>NZ_JAUOPX010000308.1:0-234 GCF_030547455.1 Motilimonas sp. 1_MG-2023
AAAGACCCCAGTAAAAAGTTACAGCATAAAGAAATAAAAGCTTAACAAATTAAGCAGTTAGATAAAATCAACAAGATGCATAAACGTTTTTCTGCTTAAAGTACTTTAATGTCAAACAAATAGCAAAAAATCAAAAAAAAATACCTAACAATCCGCACAACAAGAAAATCTAACTATAACAACTAACCCCAAAAAATAACACATCTCACAAAAAAAGACACTTTGAAATAAAAG
>NZ_JAUOPX010000309.1:0-234 GCF_030547455.1 Motilimonas sp. 1_MG-2023
ATGTCAGTGGCATGGTTTTCATAGGGTTATTAGTACTTTTTAGATATTAGATTATATGTGGTTGTTTTATTATTATATATTATTTTTTATGTTTTTTGATTTTATTTTATGTGTTTATTTTTTATTGTAGTTTGTTTTGGTATTGTCTTTTTTGGAGTTTATGTTTTTGTGATGGATTTTTTATCTAGTGTTTTCATGTATAGTTTGGTTGTTTAATTTAGATTTGTGTATTTG
>NZ_JAUOPX010000034.1:0-48740 GCF_030547455.1 Motilimonas sp. 1_MG-2023
AGGCTCATATCATTTCCTTAATCTATTGACGTTATTGTCTCAAAATTAAGTGTCCGATGGGATTAGACCAGAACACCTCTATGACTTTCCACTTTTTCGCTAATCGATGCTCAAACATAATTTACGTATAACGCCTCAAACACCGGCGCAGCTTTGCTGTGTCCGAGTGCTTTGGCTTGTTACATTTCTCATTTCTTAGGGGCCGAATCCCAGTCATCGATTAGACCTATTGGAAGCCCATTGATACCGTTAGATCTGTAGTGGGCTATTTCAAAACCTTTGTTTTCGTACGCAACATCCCGAGGCATGTCATTATCTACCAATATAATCTGACAGAGCTTGCCTTTGTTATCGAACTCTTCAGCAATCGCTACCAATGCATTGAATAGATTTCTGTATTTCTCTGGATCTGCCACACCGTCAACATCATTTTCGCTGTCAATTTGACTGTCATCAGAATCTTCGGGAGTTTTCCCCAGAAATTTTCCTACTGTGTCGATCATTAATAATCCTGGAATATTTGTCTCTTTACGTAACTTCTGCAGTAAAATTGACGCCAAGTATCCGATAGAGACAATTGTTCTAAGACCACCTGAATTAATTTTTCTGTATTCAATATTTCTGACTTTTGGAAAAAATGTCTTTTCGTCTATTCCTACCCCGTGGTGGTTTTTAATCTTTACCTGCTGAATAAATTTGTTGATATCTGTTCCTAGATCCTTCAAAACATTATCAAGTGACGGGGCGTCGTTTTTGAGCTCATCTAACTTAATCTTTAGCTTCTCGATCGTCCCTTCTAGGCGGCCTATTTGGTCAGCGAGTGCAGCTTGCTTGTTTCTTACTCTCAGAGAGTGAACTGCTTTTTCTCGACGTTCGTCAAGCTGCGCTAATTCTTTGACTATTGCGTCTCGCTCGGCTAGATACGGGGAAATAGAGTTTGAAAGCTCTTCATCCATTATTTCTCTGGCTTTACTTTTCTCCAGATATAATTCTGCAAGGAGGGAGTTGGCGGTTTCTAAATCTGATCTATTATCAGATATCAACTGTTTAAGATCTTTTAACCTCCTCTTGATCGATGTCAGCTCACTTTTTAAACGAGTTTCGCTTGGGATATCAAATTTGTCGGAAATATCACCAACATCGATTATAGTTTCGCAAATAGGGCAGCTTGTTTTCTCTTGGACATCTCTACCTATAATCTCTTTGGCTGATAGGCTGGATTCAATTCTATCAATGTCATTTTGGTAATCGTTGAGGAGCCGGCTAAATCTTTCAATGCTTCGAATAGCGTTACTCTTTGCTTCTTCTTGCTGCTCAATATTCAAATTGATTGTGTTTAGGGCATCCTTGAGACCTTCATATAGTTCATTGTCGCTCGTCATTCGTTTATTTAAATCTGAAAGCTGATCTTTCACTTCAACTTTCATGTTGTCTATGTTGCTTATTTCATCATCTAAATCTTCAGCGCTTTTAAATTCAGTTTGAGACAAAAAGTGACTTATAGCGGAGTACTGGTTTGCAATCTGCGTCTTCTCTTGTGTTTTGCTTGCAATATCTACTTCTATCTCGGATATTCCAGAATCGAGAACATTAAATATGTACTTAAAGACTTCCCTATTTTTTGTTTCAAGTACATGATTCCCAATGTTTAGCATGTGAGCGCTGCCCACATCGTCTTGATCCAAGTAAATAAACTTGAACAAGTCTAGGAAACTAAGCCTGGCTGTTTCTGATGAATCCTTGGTTGGGGCCTGCTTTAATCGAACAGCGGGAAGTTCTAGCGCCTCAAGAATGAATTCGGAAAGACTTTTATTTTGATCGTCTCCCTTGGTAATACTGGATTTGTACTTTTCGGGAAAAGAGTTTGATATTTCAGAGTACTTACAAGAATATACGTCAATATCTCTGGCGGGATTGAAAATATCCCTGCTGATGCAGTAGGGTGTTCCATTTACGCTTATTTCAAGTACTGCATACTTTACTGATGAAGAAATTTCTTCGTCTATCTTGATTTGCTTTCCACCAAGAAGATAGTAAACAAGCCTGAGTATGCTTGACTTTCCTGTGTCAGCATCACCATAAATTATGTTAATTCCTGGGTGAAATTTAACTCGATAATCTTTTCGATGCCCGTGCAGTATTAAATTTTTTAAAAGTAATCCTTGAGAGAGATCCATTATATACCCTGTTTTAACACTGTGTTTATATACCCATTGAGTTTGCTAGGGCTCTGCGATTGAAGCGATGAAAGTTGTTCAGTAAACAATTTTATCTTTCGGAAGTACCCACTCTCTAGGTTGCTTAAGATAGACTTTCCGGTATCCGTCAGGTCAAATAAAAATCCTTCTGAGCTAGAATATTCAGACGACAAATATTTTTTAGATGAAAGTATTTTTATCATGATCAATAGCCGCTCTCGATCAAAGAGCTCGTCAACATTTACAGAAAGTGTGTCCACGGTGTAATAGTCGACATCATCGATGGCGATTTGGCGCTTGTTAGCCAACATTAGCACTTTGTTCAAGAAAGCTGGCTTAGTGACTAGGAAGTAGAACGATTGAATTTTGTCAATAGTTAGTACTTTCTTGTTTCTGGACGTTTGCGCAAGGCTCCCGAGTATCAAGAGAAGTATGCCTAAGTTATAGTGCAGCTCCCGTTCTGGCTGGATAAATGGAAGTTTATTCACCTGCACCCTCCGCCAAGAGGTCTCTAAGTGATTCTGCTGCCCCGTCTTTTACCCACCAAATATTTTCATCTTTTGAGTTCGCTAGTTGGTGGAGCATTCCTTGTTTGTGGATGGCGTTAATAAACAGAATAAACGTGTCTAAAAAATTCTTATCTTCTTTAATGATTGTTTCGTGTACATCCGCTAACAATAATCCAGAATTTGGGATGCCGTCATGAATATATTTTGTGTAGCTATTCTGATAAACCTTGCGTATTTTTGCATATAATTCAGCTAGTCGCTTTTGATCCGAAGCGCTACTAAATATTTTCCTTATATACTCTGCATTCAGGAAGGCTTCCTTGGCTTCTCTTATTGTGGTGTTATGTATATCAGCAGAGATTAATTTTAAGACAAATAGTTCATCGTCAAAGTGTGTTTCATCTTCAAGCTGTTTTAGTTCGAGCGTTGATATCCCAGGATCATTCTTTTCAAAATCTAATATTATTTGTTTGACGGCCATGACGATCGTGCTGGCGGGATTCTCGGGTTTCGTAATGCTGGTGTGATCTTCATCTACAGATATTGCATCCGATTTTTCTTTATCTATCGGAACAGCGCTTGTCTTTTTGACAACCGAATCATGCAAACCGTAGAAATACTTTGTGGCTGGCCTTAAGCTAGTTTTTAGCCATTCATCATTTATCTTATGAATAAAATCATTGAGTGGTGAAAGTCCTTCTATCTGAAGGTTTTCACTTATTAATTTTCCAAAAGTTGCTGCCTCTGCTCCTTGGTGGGGTACAGCCAATGAGATAAATAGCTTGATTTTTGATGGTGTCTTTTCTTCAATATCTTTTGTGATAGCACTTTTAGTTACCAATCCGCCCATGCTATGAGCAACAACGATAATATTGTCATATGCTTGTAGCTTGAATCGGATTTCAGTTCTAAGTAAGTTTCCGATTTCCTCAATGCTTATGTTGTTAGCCAGTTTTCCATGTGAAGTTCCAAACATACGCTTCACAAGCGTATAAACTTTACCCGCCTTGGCAAAAAGGTTTAGTAACTTGGTGAAGTATGAAAAGTGGGCTATGTCATAATTTTCTGAAATTTCTAAATCATCAGAGAATAATTCGGGGAAGGAGCGTGCCTCGCCATTCCTCCAAGTCGCTTCTCCTCCGCAAAATCCATGAACAAATAGGATTAGGTTCTTTTTATTTTGCTGAGAAATGAATTCAATCATTTGACTTTTCCTTTTTATGAACCACTAACATCTTTTTCCTACTCCCTTTGACGACTCTGCCTAAACCTGGCGTAAAATGTAACAGTGTTTTATACGGAATTCCGTATAGATCCCGCACGCTACCGCACGAAAATCGTCATTCCGTAAAAAATAAATTAATAATATTCAGCAAGTTAAATGCTCTTTTGTTAACCGTAACAAGCAACACAGGGGAAAACAAAGCGAGCCTAGTATTTACCGAGACCAAATTTGGCCCCCATAAAGGATTTAGCTGATTCATTTTGTGATTATATATCAAAGCATTAGAAATGAGGTGTGAACAAAGCGAGACTTTTACAATTTATTTACCGCGCTAAAACTTGGTAAAACTAGCCAAACGCCATTATACCTGTACAAATAAATAGTATGTAAAGCAGGCGATAGGCCATGGCTAAATCACCATTCATCGAATCGATTAGAGCAGATTTGCGGGCTCGCCGTTATAGCTTACAAACCGAAAAAACGTATCCATTTTGGCTTCCCAATGGAGAGAGTGACAGCGCTTGTAACGCGTTACCTTAAGAGCTGCCGCAAAAGTTAAACCATAGCCTCAATTTGTTGCCATTCTTGCTCGGTAACGGGCTGCACAGAGAGTCGCCCTTGTTTAACCAATATCATATTAGCCAATTCTGGCTGCGCTTTAATTCGTCCTAGGCTGATCACGCGTGGGTAGGTCAATTTGTGCTTAATATCCACACAAAACCAGCGGGGGGTATCAAAGGTGGATTTAGCATCAAAATATTTGCTGTTTTCATCGTATTGTGCGGGATCAGGGTAGGCGGCGCGAACAATTTCGGCCACGCCAACTATACCAATTTGCTTACATTGGCTGTGGTACATAAATACTAAGTCGCCCTCGGCCACTTTATCTCTTAAAAAGTTACGCGCTTGATAGTTTCGAATGCCATCCCATTTTGCGGTTTGGTTTGGCGCGAGTTGTAGATCGCGGATACTGTATTCGTCGGGTTCGGTTTTAAACAGCCAATAATTCATTATTTTGTTTCACTGGTAAGGCAGATGAGCGAACGGATACTCGCTCATCCGTTTGAGATAAATTAGTTACTAAAACTGGTCCAAATGGGGGCATGATCAGAGGGCTTTTCAATGCCGCGGAGTTCATAATCAATACCAGATTCGGTGGCTTTCTCAGCTAAGGATGCCGTAGCAAGGATCACATCAATACGTAGGCCGCGATTATCATCAAAACCTTTTGAGCGGTAATCAAACCAGCTGTATTGATCACTAACCGTTGGATTTAATTGACGGAAGGTATCAACTAAACCCCAGTTGGTTAAGCGCGCGAGCCATTCTCGCTCTTCAGGCTGAAAGCTACATTTACCGGTTTTTAGCCAGCGCTTCGCATTGATGTCGCCGATCCCGATATCAAGATCAGTTGGCGAAATATTGATATCTCCCATCACAATCAGCTGTTCGCCAGCCTGGTGCTGGGTTTCTAAATACTGCTGTAAGTCGAGGTAGAATTGGCGTTTGTAAGGATACTTGGTTTCATGGTTAATATTGTCACCTTGTGGGAAGTAGCCATTCAAAATACGCACCGGTTCGCCGTTTGCGTCTGCGACCGTGACCATGATCATGCGACGTTGGGCATCTTCAGAATCGGTCGCAAAGCCTTTTTGTACCGCAAGGGGCTTTTGCTTACACAGCATAGCTACGCCGTAATGGGCTTTTTGACCATGAAAATAAACGTGGTAACCCATGGCTTCAACGTCTGCGAGTGGAAAAGCATCATCGTGAACTTTAATTTCTTGCAGGCCAATGACGTCAGGCTGGTGCTTTTCTATTAACGCTTGCAGCTGATGTAGGCGTGCGCGCAGGCCATTGATGTTAAAAGAGACAATTTTCATGATAAAAATCCAATTCAGAATGTGGCCACATACTAGTGCAGCTATAAATAAGATTCAATCTGGATCCTATACCCAATCAACCTGGAGAAGCTTGAAACATGCATCTTCAAGTTGATTGGGTATATACCCAAGTATCTCTGGGCTGATTGGGCATATGTTAGCTTTGGCCAATTGGTTTCTCTGCCGTAGGGGCCGTTTTTTTATGCTGCTGACTAATGTAAACGCCGATAAAGATACAGGCAATGGCCAGCCCTTGTAATAGTGAAATAGTTTCACCCAGTAATAAAACGGCGAGTAGTAACGCAAAAACAGGGATCAGGTTTGAAAATGCCGCCACTTTTAAAACGCTCACTTTGGCGATGGCGTAATTATAGAGTCCGTAAGCACCAATCGTAACAAAAGCCCCAAGATAAACAATGCAGAACAAACTCATTAAGTCTTGCTCTGCAGGGAACGGGATAACAAACGCTTGGGGAGCAAAAAATAAGCTGCCACTGATCCCTTGTAAGGCAATCAAGCTAAGCGGCGAGTAACGCGTGGATAGTTTTTTCACACACAGGGTATAAACCGCGGCAAAAAACATGGCACCCATTTCCAGCGCGTTACCCAAAAGTGGGTTTGGTGCGTGCTCGGAGGTATTTGATACCACAGACAGTAAAATACTGCCGCCAATGCAAAATAAAAAGCCCACCGCAATGGCACTTGAGCATCGCTCTTTTAGGAAAAACCATGCCAAAACTGCGACAAAAATGGGTAGGCAAGACACTAATACGCCCGCTTGCGCGGCAGAAGTATAAAGTAACGCTTGGCCTTCAAACCAAAAAAATAAGCAAGGCTCAGCTGCGCTCATTAACAGTAGTAGTTTCCAGTCGCCTGACTGATAGTTAAATTGACGTACCCAGCGCCATAAGCAAGCGCAGCAAATCAAAGTAATAGACATGCGTAAAAACATGACCCATTCAGGGGGATAAAACTGAATGGCATGTTTGAGTGCGATGTATGAGCTGCCCCAAATGATCATGGCAATGGTTAGGCTGAGGTTAGCAGGCATGGCAATTAGTCCGTTAATATACTGCAGGTGATTAAATTAGCAGCTAATTTACCTGTAATAGTCGGGCTTATCCAGCATAAATGAAAAGACTTTAACGAGTCATTTTTTTTACAAATACCACCACGAATAAGGCAATAGTAAAGCTACCAGTGAAGGCTTCTATTGCCGCCATGCCGCGTGATAGGCCTATCGGGGTAAAGTCACCATAGCCTAGGGTGGTAAAGGTGACTACGCTGTAATAGAGACATTCGAGCAACGAGATAAAATTTTCCATTATGCTGTGATTAACATTGAAGGAAACAATTTCACCAGCAAAGCTAATACCAAAAATAAAGTAAAAAATAGCACTGACAATAATCAGTAAAATCGAAAACAACACCACGCGCAGTGGGTCTTCACCATAACCGCAGAATAAATCGACTGTTTTAGAAAATAACCGTGCAAATGACCATTTTGGCATTTGATAACGCCGCATTTTTAGCTCTTGCTGTAAGAAGGGGCCTGCGAGTGTAAATAATCCTTGTTGTTCACTGGCTTTACGTAAATCACGATAAATTTCTTCTGCCTGCTCGTAGTTATCCCAAGCGGAGTTCAGATCATTTTCTTTTAAGGCTTGTTCGGCGCGTTGTTCTTGCAGTAGTTTTTTACCAATTTTTACATTATCTATTTTCGCTTTAATCAGCTTAACGCCAAGTAAATTGCATTCCTCTAAGTGTACGCAATGAATATTCGCTCCTGTTAAATCGGCCTTCATTAGGCTGCCTTTGCAAATCGAGGCGTTAAATAAGTGGGCGCCGCGCAGGTTGGCACGGTAGAAGTCACAGGCGGTTAAATCATAACCGGTTTTAGAATGACGCTTTACTAGATTGACGCCCTCTAAATTAGCGTGTTGTAGCGCTAAGCCGTGAAGCATTCCGCCTTGAGCGGCATATTGTTCTAAGCGGCTGGCTATATCCTCACCTGACTTATCGGTATTGGGATCGTGCCAAAAACACAGTCCTGACGAGCCTGCTGCTGCTTCACATTGCGCACCTAAGTGATCAACATACTGGCAATGATGTTGGCATTCACTTAATGGTTCTTTAATGCGTTCAGACATAACCCTTTCCCTACTAATGCCTTAGCTGAGTATAGGCGAAAGAATCTGGCTTGCTACAGGAGATAGGGAGAGGGCAAAGTGATAATGTTGGTAAAAAGTTCTAATTAATTGAATGGTTTTGGCGAATTATCTAGCTTGTTATCGAATTTTTATTAATTACACTTAATAAATTAACAAGGGAGGAATGATGGGATTATTAGTAAAGGGTCAGTGGCAAGACCAGTGGTATGATACCGAAAAAAGCCAAGGTGAATTCAAGCGAGAGCAAAGTCAGTTTCGCTTTCAAATCACACCCGATAGTGAAGCCGGCTTTTTCGCGGAGTCTGGGCGCTATCATCTATATGTTTCCTTAGCTTGTCCTTGGGCGCACCGCGCCTTGATCTTTCGTCAGCTAAAAGGTTTAACCGAACATATTAGTGTTTCTGTGGTCAGTCCTGATATGCTTGAAAACGGCTGGGAGTTTGATCAACAAGCTGGGCTGGTGGATGATCTTTATCAAAATGACTATCTCTATCAGGTTTATCAAAAAGCCGATCCGCAATACACTGGGCGCGTGACTGTGCCTATTTTATGGGACAAGCACACCCAGTCTATCGTTAATAATGAATCGGCCGAGATCATTCGTATCCTCAACTCTGCATTTAACGAGCTAACAGGTAATGACCAAGATTACTACCCGTTAGCGTTACGACCAGAAATAGAAGCCATTAATCAAAGAGTATATGAACGAGTAAACAATGGTGTGTATCGATGTGGTTTTGCTACCACTCAACAAGCGTATGAACAAGCCTTTACGGAATTGTTTAATGAGCTTGACCATCTAAATGGCTTACTTGGCAAGCAACGCTATTTGGTTGGTGATACGTTGACTGAAGCAGATTGGCGTTTATTCACGACATTAGTACGGTTTGATGCAGTATATGTGGGTCATTTTAAGTGTAATCATAAGCGCATTGCTGATTACCCTCACTTGCAGGGCTATTTAAAAGAGTTATATCAAATGCAAGGTATCGCTGGCACGGTTAATATGGAACACATCAAGCGCCATTATTATTTTAGTCATACTATGATTAATCCGACTCAGGTTATTCCTGTCGGCCCTCAACTTGACTTTGATTCCCCTCATCTGCGTGACGAGCAAAGTAGTTAGCATTGAGAAGTCGTTAGCCAAAACCATGCAGCAGGCAATCAAAAATATTGCCTGCTGCATGTCGCGCTATTTTTTCCCAGGCATTCGAGCTGCTTGATGAAAATCTGCTTTTAAGGCTAGGAATCGTTCTCTGTGCGCGCCGGATAAAGGCACGCCTTCTAAGGTGCTAATACAGCTTTCACATTCTTCAATGAATTTACGTGCCTGCTTTTTATCCGCTAATAGCAATTTAATACTGGCCTGAAGTTTATTAATTGCAGCACCTGAGTTCATTGGCGCTTTTTTCAAGGCGCGATCAAAATAGCCTCGAGCGGCTTCAAAATCACCATGCTCGTATGCTTGCTTACCCATTTTATTAAGATCTTTGAATGCGGCGAGGGTTTCTTTCATTTCACCTTGAGCCACTTTTTCCAATGTTTTACTGGTGACATCATCAAGCACATCACGTGTGGCTAAGGTATCGGCCATTGCCTCGGCATATTCATATTCACCAATGCCGGCTAAGGCTAGCATAGACTCCGCTAATATAGCGGTCGACGCATCATCATGCTGCTCTAAAATCGGTTCAATGGCGTGTAATAAGGTGCGCTTTGCTTTTAGCATTTCCCCTTTGGCTTCATGCACGCGGGCATGACAAATATGCTCGTACATATCAAAATCAAAGTCTTCTTGGCGGCCTTCTTCATGACGACCTTTGAACAGAGCTGAATGTACATCTTGCAGGATCCGGTTTCTACGGTGAGGATCTTCGGTGTGTTTTGCTGCGTCTAAAATACTGCGTACGTAGTTGGCTAAATGCTCCACAGCGGGGTAAAACGAATTACGCGATAGTTGTAAAATGGCGCCAAAGCTGTCTTTGGCCATGTCAAACTCTTGGGCGTCGGTAGCAAGACGCGCCAGCAGTTTATGCCTATCAATGCTGTGGTAGGCTAACTCTGCCGCCCGAGTGACAATACTCAGAGCCTTCTCTGGATGGCCTTTTGCTTCATAAGCCCGGCCAAGCCATTCATAGGCATCAATGAGTAAGGCATTTGATTTGATGACTTTCTCGAGAGTGGTGATTGACTTGTCGTATTTTCCTTGCAGAAAATATACTTTACCTAAGGTAATACAGGCCCAAGTAAACTCACGCTGTTCAACAATTTTTTCTAGTAAGACTTGCGCCGAGTCGTAGCGCTCGGTGCGGATCAGCATCTCTGCCATTAAGTTACGGCAGTAATTTTTGTACCGGGTATCTTCTTTGAGTTTACGTCGGCAGTAAGCGGCTGTTTTATCGTATTCTTTTTCGCGTAGCGCGGTATAAATATCCACTAAATCGGATTTTTTTCGGTAACAGCGTTGCACCCGAGTATCTAATTGATGGCCCGAAAAAGGCTTCATTAAATAATCATCAGGCTCAAGTTCAAGGGCAGTAAGCACCATTGAACGAGAATTATCGCCCGTCACTATAAATAACATAGCGTCAACACTGACTAGGTTGTGGTTACGTAAGTATTCAAGTAACTGGCGGCCATTTTTACCTGAACCTAGGTTGTAGTCCACTAACAATAAGTCAAAGGAGGTTTCACGGCAGAGTTTTACCGCCGCTTCAGCAGTGTCGGCAAAAGAAACAGAGCCACAGCCTAAGTTAGTGAGCATGGCTTTTAACATGACTTGGAAAGCACGTTGATCGTCAACGATCAGCACTTTCTTGTTGTGGTAACTATAAGCTTTTGGTTCCAATGAGGTTTCCTAGTGTTTATTCAGTACTTTAAGCAATTTAAGCCAGCCACAAAAGTGTAGTCAAAAATGTATCGGGCTTGCATTATAAAGTGAAGATAAATATTTATTCATGTTTTCTTCTATTGTGCCGATATCAATCTTAACCTTGCTAACTTGTGTGATGAGATGATATCAGGACAAATTCGCCAACATTTGCTTACCGATGAACTGCAGTTAGGGCAAAGCCTTAATCAGGCTATTCATCAAGGACAGCGAGCGCAGTTCTCGTTGTTGTTAAGCATGCTTTGTGCTGATGTTCCTGAACTACCTCAATTTGGTTTAGCCGATAAGCCTATGATGAAAAAGCCAGAGGCTGATTTACGGGCTGAATTTGGTTTAGGTCAACCTCTGCCTATTCGTGGGCCTGGTATTTCGGCAGACAGAGCAAAATCGTTCAGTGAGTTAACGGCCCAAGGCCTTAATGCAAGTGTTCGCTTACAACAGTTATTGCAACCTACGCCTTTATGTCAAAATGATCCCACTGGCGGTTTAGGCCAAGAAGTTTTGGATAATGTCAGTCTAAAAACGCGCTTGCAGTGGATGGAAAAAATGAACAAAACGGTTCCCGAGCCCGTTAAATACGACGAGATTAGCATGAATCAGATCATTGAAGGCTTTGACTACGATAAAGAGCTAAAACTACATAAGCTTGATATGGTGGCGTAAATTAAGGCCTGCTTAACAGGCCTTATTGTGTCGAAGCGACTATCTGAATACGACGGTTTTGTTACCGTAAACAAACACTTTTTCATCTAACACCAGCGACAATGCACGCGTTAATACTAATTTTTCAACGTCTTTACCCGCTTTCGCCATGTCTTGTGCACTAAAGCTGTGATCAACGTGGATAACATCTTGGGTAATGATAGGCCCTTCATCTAAATCATTATTAACAAAGTGCGAGGTTGCGCCAATGATTTTAACGCCGCGATCGAACGCTTGCTTATATGGGCTGGCACCGATAAAAGCAGGTAAGAAACTGTGGTGGATGTTAATGATTTTATTCGGGTAATTAGCTACAAATTCCGGCGTTAATATACGCATGTATTTTGCTAGTACCACATAGTTTGGATCATATTGATTAATCAATTCAACAATTTTGGCTTCGTGCTCAGGACGAGACAAACCCTCGTGGCTCACAGTGTGGTAAGGAATATCAAATTTAGTTACTAAGTCTTCCAATGCATCGTAGTTACCAATCACCGCAGCAATTTCAACATCCATGCCACCGTAAGCTTGCTTCATTAAGATATCACCAAGGGCATGTGCTTCTTTGGTTACCATAATAACAATACGTTTACGCCCAGCTTGTACTAAATTGCGATTAGCACCTTTGGGCAGTGCTGAATCAATATCGGCTAAGAACGTCGCATCATTAAAGTGGCCTTCTAATTCGGTACGCATAAAGAAGCGGCCAAAGTCATTATCAACAAACTCATTATTCTTAATGATATTTAGCTGGTGCTTGTAACAAATGTTGGTAATTTGCGCGATTAGGCCTTTTTGATCTTGGCAATCGGTTAACAGTATTTTACGTTCCATCTTAGTGCTCAACTCAAATTATTTTTAATTAATTATTTGCCACAACAGGCTTTAAATTTCTTTTGACTCATACAGGGGCAAGGATCATTGCGCCCCGGTAGTCGTGATTTTTTATTCGGATTAAATGCCCCGTCGGTGTAAACCCATGCGCCTTCAACACGGCTAAACTGCGATATTTCGTGATGATAATGCAGTTCGTTATTGACCATAAACCAAGCGCAAAATTCAACCGAGCCTTGGCTATCATTCGGCCCACCTTGGCTGGCTAAAATTTGCAAGCTGCGCCAATCGGTTTCTTTGCCTGATTGGGCTAAGGTTTCAGGTGTTAGGTCGGCACGATAATCGGGGTGCCAAGTGTTAAATAAATATTCCCCTAATTGCTCAATATAAGCACTAAAACGTGAGCGCATGAGAGCTTCACAAGTGGGGGCCGCGAATTCACCTAAATGTAAAGGTTGGCAGCATTTTTCATAGGGTAAATCATTACCACAGTGGCAGCGCGTCATTTTATTCTCCTTAACGGCGCTATTATGCACAGGTTGGGCAGGATAATGAAGTAACGAGAGGGAAGAAAAAAGGACTAGGTTAGCGCAATAGACCAAGAAGCAGTTAACCGAGCGGCTAACTGCTTTGTTATTTCAGCTAGTTAAGCTATCTTTGCCATATTTTAAGCAATACAGATAGCGCTTACTTTGCTTGCTTTGCAAGTAGGTATTGCGTCAGCATTGGCACCGGGCGGCCCGTTGCACCTTTACTGCCTTGCCATGCTGTACCTGCAATGTCTAAATGTGCCCAAGTGTATTTTTCAGCAAAGGCTTTCAGGAACATGGCGGCAGTAATTGAGCCTCCCGCGCGTGCAATTGAGCCGGTATTACGCAAATCAGCAAATGGAGAGGTAATTTCAGCTGCGTAATCGTCCCATAAAGGCATTGGCCAGCCGCGATCCCATGACTCATTCCCTGCTGCTAATAGTTCGCTGCTTAAGTTATCATCATTGGCATAAACCGCAGTAGGGTGCACCCCTAAGCCAACGATCACTGCGCCAGTTAATGTCGCAATATCTACCACGCTGGCTGGGTTAAAACGCTCTGCATAGGTCAGAGCATCAGCTAATACTAGTCGGCCTTCGGCGTCAGTATTGATAATTTCAATGGTCTTACCACTCATGCTAGTGACCACGTCACCCGGCTTAGAAGCGCGTGCCGAAGGCATGTTCTCAGCTGCAGCAATGATAGCAATGACGTTTAACGCAGGCTTCAGTTCAGATAAGACATGCATGGTACCTAACACGGCAGCGGCCCCGCCCATGTCGTACTTCATTTCTTCCATGCCAGCACCTGGCTTTAGGCTGATACCGCCACTGTCAAAAGTTAACCCTTTACCCACGAGTACGTGTGGGGCTTGATTGGCTTCGCCGCCTTGGTATTGCAGCACAATCAGCTTAGCCGCTTCATCGCTGCCTTTTGATACTGACAAAAATGAGCCCATGCCCAAGGCTTCCATATCTGTTTCTTCAAGTACTTCTATTTCAAACTCGCTGTGTTGCTCAGCCAGCTTAGCGGCAAATTTGGCGAGGTAGGTTGGTGTACAAATATTTGACGGCAAATCGCCCAGCTGTTTGGTGACATTCATACCATTGGCGATGGCTTGACCTAACGTCACCGCGGCATCATTGGTATTTTCAGTAATAAAAACCAGTAGCTCGGTTTTAGTGACTGGTGCTTTTTCTGACTTAGTGATGTCGTAGCTGTACAGGCTGCTGAGCCACTGCTGAGTGATTTGCGTTAGGGTCCAGCTAATGTCACGCTTTTCAGGAACGAGTACGTCAACTAAGAGGCTAAGTTGAGCTTGGCTTTCTTTTAGGGTGACAGCTAAGTTTTGTACTAATTTGAGTAGTTCATTTTCACTGAATTTTTCACGTTTGCCGGCGCCAACAAGTATCAGTGGTTGCTCTGCGTTGAAGAACGGGGTGACAACACCCGCTTTAGTGCTGATCTGCTCTTGTTCGATCAAGGTTTTAATTTGCGCTTCAGCTGATAAACCCGAAAGGGCGCAGAGGTCATCTTTGAATACAGGAACCACAAGGGTGCCCGTTATTGCTTGTTCTGGTGTTGCAAAAATAAAGTTCATATTACCACTCAGTTTATTTCGTTGTATTACATGGTGAAGTTAAATGAGCTTCACCTTCGTGATTCAAATTCGCGCGCTTTATTTATGGCCTAGGCGATGCCAGAAGTAGGCAAAATCCATGGCTTTGGTATAAGCGCTTTGTTTTAAATCAGCCGCGCCAGCATGACCTCCTTCGATGTTTTCATAGTAGAAAAATGGGTGGCCAAATTCTGCCATTTTAGCGGCTAGTTTGCGGGCGTGGGCAGGATGAACACGATCATCCTTGGTTGATGTTCTCAGCAACACTTTAGGGTAGTTGCGATTTTCGACTAAATTTTGATAAGGCGAGTAAGTTTTGATAACGGCCCAGTCTTCTGCAATATCGGGATTTCCATACTCTGCCATCCAACTGGCACCGGCTAAAAGTAGATGAAAGCGTTTCATGTCCAGTAAGGGTACCAGAATATTAATTGCATTAAACAGTTCAGGGCGTTGAGTTAAGCATACGCCCATCAACAAGCCGCCATTTGAGCCGCCCATTGCGCCAAGGTGTTTTGGTTGGGTCACCTTACGATTGATTAAATCTTCTGCAACAGCAAAAAAGTCATCATAGGCGCGTTGGCGATGATGAGTGAGAGCTGCCTGATGCCAAGCTGGGCCAAACTCGCCACCCCCACGGATGTTGGCGATGGCATATGCGCCCCCTTGTGCGAGCCAAGTTTTACCCGCATGCGCCAGATAGCTTGGCTTTAATGCAATTTCGAAGCCGCCATAACCATACAAAATAGTGGGGGTGTTGCTATCGAGTAACAGGTCTTTTTGTGCGATCAGAAAATAGGGAACTTGCGTACCGTCTTTTGAGTTAACCCAATGCTGCTGCACCTGAAGATTGCTTTGATCAAATTGAGGCGCTAATTGGTATAAAATTTTCGGCTGCTGATTAGGAGCAAGTAAAAATAATGATTCTGGCAGCAGGAAGCCTTCAGCTTTAACGAGTACGCTGTCGTCCTCTTCGCTGGCATCAATAACCGATAAACTTAAGTTTGCCTGTGGCGTGAGATCAGTGGCATGCCAGCTTTTGTCGAGGCCAAGTAAGCGCGAACTAACGTTTTCAAGTAGCTCAAGGTAAAGTACGTTTTTGGCTGGCGTAATGCGCTGGATTGCCGCTTTGCCACTAGGGCGGTACACCAGTGTTGGCTCAGGCTGTTTAGATAATAAGCTTGCCATTGGCAAAGCGACTAAATCGGCTTGTTTAAACTCAAGCCAATCTGTTTTTAAGCTGACCAGTAAATGGTCGTTAAACAGCCCTTGAATATCGTGTTGTTCAGGTAAGGGCAGTTCGATCAATTGCTGGCCAATTAGGATATAAGTGCGGTGATGGAAAAAATCAACACAGCGAGTGACGCCAGTGTATGATTGTTCGCCTTGCTCTAATCGAAAAGTAAAAAGGCCCATTTCTGAAGTCGGAATAGTCAGTAGCGACTGACTATTATTAAGATCTTTTTGACGGCTCCATAGTTTAACTTGTGCCGGATAGCCAGAATCAGTCAAGCTGCTTGGGCCAAAATCCGTTGCCACTATTATTTGCTGTTCATTTACCCAAGCGACCATGTTCTTGGCTTCAGGTAAGTTAAATCCGTCTTTTTCAAACCTGTTTGTTTCAAGGTTAAATTCGCGAATAATGCCTGCATCACTGCCGCCTGGGCTGAGTTTAACCAAGGCTTTGTTGTGCTCTGGTGCCAGTACATCAATGCCGCCAAGAACCCAGTTGGCTTGCTCATGTTTATTTAAAGCATCAAGGTCAAGTAAGGTTTCCCACTTGGGCTTGCCAGCCACAAAATCGGAAAAGGCTGCTTTACGCCATACGCCTTTGATATGGTCTTTGTCTTGCCAAAAATTAAAGTAATTGCCGTCGCGTCGAGTCCCATAGGGGATTTTTTGGTTGTTCTCTAGGCTGCTTAAAATCGCATTTTGAAATGGCTTAAATACAGGGATTTGCTCTAACTCGGCTTGGCTGCGTTGGTTCTGCTCCTTTACCCAATCAAGGGCAAGTTGGCTTTCCACTTCTTCTAACCATAAATAGTTGTCTTGTTCCATGTGTACTCCAAATTTTAAGGTGAAATGGTTTTCCGAGCCACCAAAGTGAGAAATAGGTGTCAGCCAAATTAGTGGAATAATGCCAAATTGGATCTATCAAGGCATAACACAAGGCGCATTGAGTTAACAAAGTGTCTATTAATAAGCTCTAAAGGCGCACTCAGTGAGGCTTGAGATGAGCAACAGGTATATATCAATTGAGAATTATTTTCACTTATAAAAAATCGATTATGTGTTACAAACACGATTTTGTTCCTTGCTTTTCGCGCTATTAACTGGGTAAGCCATGGGCAGGATCATTTACTGATACTCAGCGTATCGTGCAGTGAGGTTTTAGGGGTGAGCGCAGTAAGACAAAGGAAATGCCGTGCTAGAATGCGCCAATTCTAAAATGGTGCGACAACTATCAACAGCCAGCCAACATTGTTTAATCGGCACTGTTAACACGAAGGTGGTTAGGGTGGTGCTCAGTTTAGTCTCATCGGGCAACATGATTGCTTGGCCGAGTCGGCAGTACTGATTCATAACGAATCATTAGCTCAAAAAGGAGAGAGGGTTGTGCTAGCCTATTTTATCCGGCGTTTATTGCTGGTTATCCCTACATTTATTGGTATCACCGTATTGGTATTTACCATCACTCGTTTTGTGCCCGGTGGGCCAATGGAACGAGCCATTGCTGAAATGCAGCAAATGAGCTTGTCTCAAGGCAGCAGCATGAGCAGCAACTCGCTGTCAGAAGAGCAATTAGCTGATTTAAGCGCTTTTTATGGCATGGATAAACCCGTTTGGCAGGCCTATCTCGATTGGATGGGTAAGTTGTTACAAGGTGACTTAGGTGAGTCGACTTTTTATCAAGATCCGGTATTAGACTTGATTCTTGATCGGCTTCCTGTTTCAACCTTTTATGGCGTTTGTTTATTCCTTATCAGTTATGGCGTCTCTATTCCCTTAGGGATTGCCAAAGCGCGTCACCATGGCAGCTGGTTTGATAATTTATCTTCTATTGCGATATTTGTTGGCTTTGCGCTGCCCGGGTTCGTGGTCGGTATATTGCTGTTAACAGTATTTTCATTTCAACTGGAATGGTTCCCATTTGGCGGTTTTGTCAGTGATGAATTTGAAGACTTAGAAACCCTTGGCGAACAAGTATATGAGATCCTCTGGCATGCCGTGCTGCCTTTGCTGGCCTATGCAATTGGCGATTTCGCCATCCTCACCATGACCATGAAAAACTCGCTAATGGAAAATTTGTCAGCAGATTATGTTCGTACTGCAATTGCTAAAGGATTGCCTTTTGACAAAGCATTAAAACAACATGCATTGCGCAACAGTTTGATCCCTATTGCCAGTCATTTTGGCGCGGTAGTGAGTGTGTTCTTTGCTGGTTCGTTTTTGATTGAAGCCGTGTTTAATATCGACGGTATTGGTTTACTGGGTTACGACGCGATATTACAGCGCGATTACCCTGTCGTGATGGGGATTTTGGTGATGACCTCCATTGCCATGATGATCGGAAATATCTTATCGGATATCTGTGTTGCTATAGTCGATCCACGCGTTAAGTTTGGGAAGTAGATGATATGAAATTAAATCCATTAACCCTAAAAAAACTTAATCGTTTTCGTTCTATTAAGCGTGGTTATTATTCAGCTGTTATTTTATTCATTTTAATGATGCTGTCGGCTTTTGCCGAGCTGTGGGTGAACAATCGAGCCATCGTGGTGAGCTATGAAGGTAATTGGTATTTTCCAACTTACAGTGATGTATACCCAGGCAAAACCTTCGGTCTTGATTACGCTTATGAAACCAAGTATCGCGAATTACAATTGCAATTTGAGCAAGATGGCAGTGATAACTGGGTAGTGATGCCGATCATTCCCTATAACCCATTTGAAAACAATTATTCAGAGGGGGAATACCCACCAACGGCACCTTCATTTGAAGATAAGCATTACCTTGGCACAGACACTTACGGCCGTGATGTAGCTGCGCGCCTGATTTACGGTTTTCGTTTAGCCATGGGCTTTGCCTTTTTGGTTATGGCTATTTGTTACGCCATTGGTGTTACTGTGGGCTGTTTTATGGGGTATTGGGGCGGCAAGGTTGACTTGTTTGGCCAGCGTATTATTGAGATATGGAGTCAACTACCGGGTATCTATGTGATCATGATTATCGTGTCGATATTTGGCTCTAACTTCTGGCTCTTTGTCATGATCATCGTGATGTTTAACTGGACCGCGATGACTTGGTATATGCGCACGTTGACCTATAAGGAAAAGGCTCGTGAATACGTGATGGCAGCCAAAGCACAAGGGGCTTCAACTGCTCGTATTATTTTTAAACACATCATGCCTAATACCTTGATGATGATAGTGACCATGGCGCCATTTACCATAGTCGGTAACTTAACCTTACTGACCTCACTCGATTACTTAGGTTTGGGGCTTGCGCCGCCAACGCCGAGTTGGGGGGAGATGTTGTCACAAGGCAAAGATAATTTAGACGCAGTGTGGATTGTGGCCTCGGTAGTGACGGCGATTGTGTTGGTGCTAACCATGGTGACCTTTGTCGGTGAAGCCATTCGAGAAGCGTTTGATCCGAAAAAGCACACTAAATATATCTAACTAGGTGAGCTGGCGCTAAGTGAATGAGTTGCGCCAGATTAACCGCCGCTGTCGCCATGATAGTTCGTGGCTGACAGCGCGATGGACAAAAGTAAAAGGACAGATTATGAAGTTAAGTCTTAAATTGCATCAGGCCATTTTTGTTATTGCCAGCTTAGTTTCTGCGGCGGCTTATAGCGCCGAGTTGCCAGAAAACTTGCAGTGGGAAAACAACAATGATGAGCCTGTTTTTGCCTCTGACCAAGCAAAGAAAGGTGGTACGCTGCGTCTGTTTGCTGATAGTTATCCGCCGACATTTCGCGTGGTTGGACCAAACTCCAATGGTGAATTTAGAGAGTATATTCTAGCCAATCAAATGGCGTTGACTATGCTGCATCCCAACACGAAAAAATATATTCCGCAAATTGCTACCGATTGGGCGATCACTGAAGACTTTAAAACCGTTTATTTCAAGCTTGATCCAAGAGCGCGTTGGTCTGACGGTGAAAAAGTAACTGCTGACGATTTTGTTTATGCCCGTGAGTTTCACTTAAATCCGAATATTAAAGCGCCTTGGTACCATGAGTATTACACCAACCAGCTGGTGAATGTGACCAAATATGATGATTACACAATATCGGTAACGTTAGGTGAAGCGAAAGCGAAAGAAGAGCTGATTGGTTCAACAAGCATTATCCCCGTGCCTGAGCACTTCTATAAGGGGCGAATTGGTAAAAACTGGGTTAAAGATGCCAACTGGGAAGTGGCACCTAATACAGGCCCTTACATTATGTCTAAATTTAAAAAAGGTAAAACGGTTACCTTAACGCGCAATAAAGACTGGTGGGCGAAGGATCTTAAATTTCAAAAAAATCGCTTTAATGTGGATAAAATTCGCATCAAGGTAATTCGCGATAAAGCCATTGCTTATAAGCACTTTTTAAAGGGCAAGCTAGATACTTTTGAAATGCCTGAGCCGATTTATTGGCATGAAAAAACCAAAAAGCGAGAGTTTGCTCACGGTTATATTAAGCGCACACTGGCGTATAACGACAAGCCACGCATACCTTGGGGCATTTACCTCAACACTCAGTCGTCGATTTTGTCTGACATTAATGTGCGCCTTGGCTTGCAACACGCAATCAACATGCAAAAAGGGATAGATAAAGCATTACGTGGCGATGTACAGCGTTTACCGCAGTTCACATCGGGTAATGGAGACTATCAAGCTGATATTCAGCCGCGCGAGTTTGACCTGAAAAAAGCCGCAGAATACTTTGAAAAAGCGGGTTGGGGAGCACGTGACGACATGGGCATTCGCGTTAAAGATGGGCAAACCCTATCCGTAGAGCTGATGTATAGCGGAGATGAGCGCAACGACATGATGGTTATTTTACGTGAGGAAGCGAAAAAGGCCGGTGTTGATTTAGTACTTAATAAAGTGGACTTTACGACCCGAATTCGCACCGTTGGAGAGAATAAGCATCAAGCCTACTGGGGAGGTTGGGGAGTGGGTGTTTTAGCTCCCGCTTACTGGCAGTTCTTCCATTCTGTACATGTGGGTCAAAACAATACTAATAACACCACTAACACCGCGGATCCTGAGCTTGATAAATTGATTGAAGCTTATCGTAGCGAATTCGATGTCGCAGTACGCATTAAACAAGCTAAGCAAATTCAGCACATGCTACACGAGCAAGCAATGTTCATTCCGGGCTATCAAGAGTCAACCTCTCGAGCGGCACATTGGCGCTGGGTGCACTTACCTGAAGTACCTATTACGCGCTCGTCTCGTGAAATGTTCAGGCTAGGCGGAGCAACGCGCTTTGGCTTGTTCTGGATTGATGAAGAAGAGAAAAAAGCGGTGTTAAGAGCCAAGAAAAAGCGTGAACCTTTTGAGCCGGAGTTGAAGATAGATGAAACCTTTAAAATCTAACCTTAGCTCAAGTCATGAGCAGCAAGAGGCAATAAGTAATTTAGGCGAGGTGGTTTTAGATGTACGTCAGCTAGAAACCACCTTTACGACTGAGCAAGGCCCCATAAAGGTTCTTGATGGCGTAAGCTTTCAAGCCAAGCGCGGTCAAACTATTGGTATTGTCGGTGAGTCTGGCTGCGGTAAAAGTGTTACCTCACTTTCTATCATGGGTTTATTACCTCGTCCTCATGGCCAAGTCACTGGCGGTGAAGTGATTTATAAGGGGCAGGACGTAACGAAATTGCCACCAGAAAAGCTCTATGAAATGCGTGGTGATCGTATTGCGATGATTTTCCAAGAGCCAATGACAGCATTGAACCCAGTGCATACTATTGGTGAGCAGCTCTGTGAGGTGTTTCGTTTACATCGCCCTGAATTTAATAAACAGCAGCGCAAAATTGAAGCGATTAAAATGCTGAAAAAAGTGGATATTCCAGCACCTGAAAAGCGCTTTGATGTTTACCCTCATGAGCTATCGGGCGGCATGCGTCAGCGAGTAATGATTGCCATTGCCCTTGCGTGTAAGCCGGATATTTTGATTGCGGATGAGCCCACCACTGCGTTAGATGTGACGATTCAAGCGCAAATTTTAAGCTTGATGAAAGACTTGCAAAAAGAAACAGGCATGGCAATTATTTTTATCACTCACGACTTAGGTGTGGTTGCTGAAATTTGTGATGAAGTGGTGGTGATGTATGCGGGAAGAGCAGTAGAAAAAACCAATGTGTTTGAACTGTTTGAAAATCCACGTCATCCATACAGCCGTGGTTTACTTAATTCAATTCCTCGCCTTGATGACAAACCGAAAACACGGTTAAACACCATTGAAGGCTCAGTGCCATCCCTTGCCGATATGCCAAAGGGTTGTCGTTTTTACAATCGCTGTCCAGATCGTCAAAATAAGTGTGAGAGCCAAACGCCAGTACCTGAAATGATCGCTGATGATCATATGGTGAGCTGCTTAAGGTTGAAGGAGTTAAGCTAATGAGTGATGTTGTATTATCGATTCGCGATCTTAAGCAGCACTTTGCTATTGGCGGAGGCTTGTTTTCAAAGAAAAAATTTGTTTATGCCGTTGATGGTATCAGTTTAGATGTTAAGGCCGGCGAAACGTTAGGGTTGGTGGGCGAATCGGGATGTGGAAAAAGTACCGTAGGGCAGACTTTACTTAAGTTATACGAGCCAACCTCAGGTAAGATTTTCTTTGAAGGGCGTGATATCACTGACTTACCGGTCAGAGAAATGGCTGAGCTGCGCAAAGAAATGCAGATTATTTTCCAAGACCCTATGGAAAGTTTAAATGCGCGCCATACAGTGGGTGGCATCATGGCTGAACCGTTTGAAATTCATGGTATTGGGACTCCGGAAGAGCGTCGCGTATGGGTAGAAGAACTATTAGTAAAAGTCGGGTTACCAAAGACAGCGGCAGATCGCTATCCTCATGAATTCTCAGGGGGGCAGCGTCAACGTATTGGTATTGCAAGGGCTATCGCCTTAAAGCCAAAAATTATTGTATGTGATGAAGCGGTATCAGCGCTGGACGTCTCGGTGCAATCGCAGATTGTGAATCTGTTACTTGACCTGCAACAAGAAATGAACCTAGCACTGATATTTATTGCCCATGATTTGTCAGTGGTAAAGCATATCTCTGATCGCATAGCTGTGATGTATTTAGGCAAAATTGTAGAAATTGGCGCTGCTGAAACGTTGTATAAAGAGCCAAAGCATCCTTATACTCAAGCGTTAATATCGGCGATCCCTATTCCCAATCCACGCTTACGCAACAAACGGATTATTCTCAAAGGTGACGTGCCATCGCCGATGGATCCGCCTGCGGGATGTCATTTCAATGCTCGTTGTATCCATGCCACGGATTTATGTCGCGAGCAGCGACCCGATCTGGTTAGTGTTGGTGAAAACGGTCATCAAGCTGCGTGTCATTTAGTGCAGTCAAATTAGTAAAGCCAGTTATCCTTGACGCCGCCGAGCACTTTTTGTCAGGCGGCGTTTTTTTTATGCTTAGTGTTAGTTGAATAACAGTAATGAAAACTATTTTAGTGGCGGGTTTTGAACCGTTTAATGGCCAAGCCATTAACCCTGCCAGTCAGATCTTGCCCATGTTGGCCAATTTTCGCTTCGCGGAAGGGCAAATATATTGTCATCAAATACCTGTTGTAGGGCAAAAAGCACATAAGAAATTATTGCAGTTAATTGAATGTTATCAAGCTGATATAGTGATTGTGCTCGGCCAAGCTGCAGGGCGGTCTGATGTTACAATTGAACGCGTGGCGATTAATGTAGATGATTTTCCGATTGCTGATAATGACGGACAACAGCCGTTAGACCAAGTGATTATCGAGGGTGGCCCCGCAGCGTATTTTAGTACATTGCCGATCAAGTCGATGTGCCAAGCCATATTGCAGCAAGGGATTAACGCTAGCATTTCAAATACGGCCGGCACCTTTGTTTGTAATCATGTGTTATATGCATTGTTGCATTCACTGCGAGATAGTGCGGTGCGGGCAGGCTTTATGCATTTACCGCTATTGCCTGAGCAAACTCAGGGTACTAATAAGCCGAGTATGGCGCTGGCTAAGCAAACTATGGCACTGCAAAGTGCTATTTCGGCTTTGTTATCTACACCTGAAATAGAAGGGCAAGTGATTACAGGCTCTCAGTGTTAGTTGAGATAACGATTCATATTCCGGCACTATCGGCGTAGTATGAGTGAGTTTAAGTTACTGGCCACTGTTAATGTCTATTGATGTAATAAACCTATCAGCCCCCGAAATTACATGCGCTAATTGCCAAGCTTGTTGCTGTCGGCTCGAAGTGATGATTATTTCAGATACAGGTGTACCTGAAGAGCACATAGCGGTGGACTCTTGGGGTGGTGAAACCATGCTTAGACTTGAGGATGGCTGGTGCTCGGCGCTTGATCGCGATACCATGATGTGCAGCATTTATGAGCTGAGGCCGTGGATTTGTCGTGAGTTTGAAATGGGGTCATACGAATGTGTTGAAGAGCGGACTGCGCATTTGTAAGGTATTTTATGTGGTCAGTAAAAGGCATCGCACCCACGCAATGCCTTTTTATTAACTCATACTAGATTTATTTATCCAAACTAGAGCTAAGCGACTTTTTTCGCCTCTTTCTGGCTTGATAGGTACTCATCAAAGGTACCTTGAAAATTAACCACTTGTTTATCTTTAATGTCGATAATACGCGTGGCCAATGAGGATACAAACTCACGGTCATGACTGACAAATATCAAGGTACCTTCAAAAGCCTTAAGGGCGCTGTTGAGGGCTTCGATGGCTTCCATATCCATGTGGTTAGTTGGCTCATCCATGATCAACACGTTAATGTCTTGCATCATTAGCTTGCCAAATAGTAAGCGGTTCTTTTCACCACCGGAACAATTGCGGGCTTTTTTATTGGCGTCATCATCGGTAAAGAGTAAGCGACCTAACATGCCTCGCACCATTAAGTCGTTATGTATCGGCCTGCGCCACTGCGACATCCAGTCCATTAGCGTTAAGTCATTATCAAATTCGTTACCGCTGTCTTGAGGGCAATAGCCGATGGAAGCGTTTTCCGACCATTTAACAACACCTTCTTTTTGGCTTAATTCATTGACTAAGCAGCGTAAAAACGTAGTTTTACCAACGCCGTTTTCACCGATAATGGCAAGTTTGGCACCGGCTTCTAAAATTAAATCGCCGCCTTGGAACAGAAGTTCATCATCAAAACCGTGGGCAAGGTTTTCTAATATAAGTGCTTGGCGATGCATTTTTTTGCCCGCTGCAAAGCTAATCGAAGGCATTATACGGCTTGATGACTTCACTTCGTCGAGCTTAATTTTATCGAGTTTTTTCGCGCGTGAGCTGGCTTGCTTCGCCTTTGATGCATTAGCGCCAAAGCGGTTGACAAAGTCTTGTAGTTCATCAATTTCGGCGCTCTTTTTCGCGTTTCCTGCTAATAATTGCTCACGTAGTAAGCTTGATTGCTCAAGGAAGTACTCATAGTTACCCGGATAAATTCGCAGCTCACCATAGTCGATATCGGCCATGTGGGTGCATACCGCATTCAAGAAATGCCGGTCGTGCGAAATAATGATCATGGTGGATTTACGTTTGTTGAGTTCGTCTTCTAACCACGAAATAGTATGAATGTCCAAGTTGTTGGTTGGCTCATCGAGTAGCAAGATATCTGGATTAGCAAACAGCGCTTGGGCGAGTAGCACACGCAGTTTCCAGCCTGGCGCCACTTGTTGCATCAAACCGTAGTGGAATGATTCTTCAATACCCGCTTCAAGTAAGATCTCTCCAGCGCGACTTTCGGCGCTGTAACCGTCCATTTCAGCAAATTCACTTTCTAAATCGCCGACTCGCATGCCATCGGCTTCGGTCATATCGGGTTTAGCGTAAATGCGATCACGCTCTTGTTTGACTTTCCACAGTGCTACGTCACCCATGATCACTGTGTCGATAACACTGTATTGCTCAAACGCAAACTGGTCTTGGCTCAGGGTGCCCACTTTTAAGCCCGGAGTGATAGACACATTACCTGAAGAGGGCGTGAGCTCACCGCTTAGGATCTTCATAAAAGTCGACTTACCACAGCCATTAGCGCCAATTAAGCCGTAACGATTGTTGTGTCCGAACTTAGCGGAGATATTTTCAAATAACGGCTCGGGGCCAAATTGCATGGTGATGTTTGCGGTGGAGATCAAAAACAAGTTCCTCAAGGTACTAAATGGGTAATGGCGATCTAACGGACTTATTTAACGTTGTGACAGCCCGAATATTACGGTGGCAAAGTATACAGTAATAAACTATCAAACATTGATTTAAATCACACTTACTTCTGCAGGTAAAACCGCAAAGCCTTGTTTACCGAATAGTTACTGTTGATATTTCACAACTTGCATGTCTGAAGATAACGGTGAGGTTGTTTATTAAACAAGTAGATATCACGAAATGTGTCATGTTATAGCGTTAAAGGAGGTAGGCATACTGACTATTTTTCCCCTGCAAAAACGCGGTAAATATGTCCCTATACGATTTGCGTTTTCATCCCTGAAAATGAAATTTTGCAGTAAAAATATACTTTATCCATTCGTAATAGGCTTAAGCAAAACTGAGGTTATTTTAGTCATTGACAACGTCGTGGATAATTTATCAAAAAGAAAAGCCAGCAAATTAGCTGGCTTTTACATTCCGCATTACTTAAACACTAAACAGTTAGCAGTAATGTTATGAATTTTAGTAGGTAGTGCGCCTTATGTTTGTCTATTACCAAGTCACAGGCAACATCGGTAACGCCGCTTTGTAGCCTTCAATTTTTGCTATTAGCTCAGCTTTTTCTTCTTCTGTACCGAAGTAGAAAGGTCTGTAGTCAACATATTTAAATGCACGAAGTTTATCCGCATCAGCTTGTGTTACATCAGCAACGTTTGGCACACTCTGCATGAAGGCTAACTCTTCTAAGCTAACAATAATCTCATATGCTAAGCCATTTTCTGGCGTGGCAGCATAACGTTTGCCTTTGTAGTCCCAGTATACTGCATCGGTATATGTGCTGTTGTCGTTGACACGAATGGACACATATCGAGCTAACGCTTCTGCTTGGTCTCGACCCGCTAAGCTGCTGTCTCGGCTTTCAATCATTACTTGCTGCAGTAATGCTTCAATCAAGTTGTTTTCACCTTTTGGTGCTAACCCGTAACACCAAGATAGGCAACCAGAGTAAAGTGGTAGCTCTTCAATATTGCTATCCCAGCTCCACTGGCCTGGGTAGTCACCTTGTGGTGCAACCTCTTCACCTTGCGCATTTCTAAACTTAGCGGCATAGAACGGCTTGCCTTGAAGCACCATATCTTTCAATAACATATTGAAAGCTGGGTATTGCACGATACCCGTTGGGCTATCTTGAAAATCAAACAAGTCAGCCAGTGCCATTGATTGACGAGCAGATATCGGCATGCTGGTGTTACGCTCAACCAATTGACCCATTGCAACCAATTTATCAACCCAAGTACCTAAGTAGTCACGATCACTTGAGTATTTATGATTTGGATTGCGAACTGGTGCACGACCACTATTAAGGAAGCGGCCAGCTTCTGACAATACTTCATAGTTATCAATAGCAAGTGCAGCTGTTAATGTATCATTGAAACAGCTTGTTGGTACTTCTCCCATTGCAAATTCAGGGGCAGCAGACATAGAGCTAGTGTCAGTGCGCTCTCCATCATACTTACCATTCATTAAATCAGTTAGCAATGAATAGCGAACTTCACCCGAACTGTTTTTAATTTCACACGTATGATCGGGTTGTGCAATAGTTTCAATAAAGAACTCTTGAGTACGAGCCACTGCTGATGGTACGCCACAGTAGATATCCCATAAGAAAGCATCTTTTTCTGGTGTTTCGCCGTTCCAGAAAGATGACACTTCTGGTGTTACACAGCGTGTAGTCCAGTTATCGGCAGGCCAATTCAACTCGGCTGCAAGGTTGTGGTTAGCAAACAAAAGTTGGTTATTAACTTGCGCAAGATCGCCACCCCAAGCACGACTCAAAAACTCGAGGTTATCGCGCATTGCAGAGAATTCTCTTTCACGTGCAACAGCGTAGCCACGTAAGTTATATTCCGTATACTCTTCTCGGTTGTTACGTGTGTTACGAATTTCATAGAAATCTCTGTAACGCTGGATAGCGAACTTATTGATTTCATTGTGGTTACGGCCTTCGTCGTGACGGTTACAATCAGAATTCCCGCTAACGTTACCATCAGTACAGAACTTATACGGTTTAACTTCTGATGTTGAATCTGCTGTTGCCTCCGCTTCTAAATCAGCTGCGAGAGCAGCAACAACGCCATCATTAAGCTCTTGAGATACGCTAGCGTTAATATCTAGGTATTCTTTTAGCAGTTTCTCGTCATAAGCTTTCACACTGCGAACGCCAGTAATTGCTTTGGTTTTCGCATCGAGTACTGCTACTTCACGCTTATAGCCAAACTGCAACGCTGCTAGGTCATAAGGACCAAACACTGGTAGCGCATCTAGGATGGAAGGATTGTAATCCATGATAGAGCTGTAAGCAGGCACGTGGATTAGACCGTTTTCTTTAGCTTGCTGTTGGCTAAAGAAGTTAGATGCATCGATACTACCTTTAAAGTTATGACGCAAGCCTAAGTTATGGCCTAGTTCATGAACTAAGGTTTTCGCGTAAGAGATACCTGCTAATATACGGCCGATTTTAACTTGGTTAGCATTACTTAAATCAGCCCACTTTTTAAGTTGAGCAGGCTTGTCTGTCGCTACACCAGAGAATTCTTCGGCAACGACGCCATTTACCCAAAGAGAAGCATCTGTATAGTCGATGTTATGACCAGCAATACCAGTTGGTAAGGCTTTTGCTGTTGTGCTGGTCCAAAGTGACGCAGCTGGGAACATGTTATTTTCTGCCCAAACGCGTTTTTCAAGATCGTCACGTTTAATGCGTTGCTCATTGGTTAGATCATCCTCATTTAAGTTGTCTAAACGAGCAATTTCCTCTAATACTAGTTCTAAGCTTTCCGTGTGGACTTCATCTTGAAGTTTCAGTAACTCTTTATCTAGGTATTGTGTATTTGGAATAGACTGTTCAGTAACCACTTCTCCTACAGATTTAGCGATATTAATGTCATCACTAGCTAAAGCCAAGTTATTAGAATTGTAGCTAGGCTTATTGTTTGATGCTTGTGAGTCAATTGTGTCCGTATTTACCGTTGGCTTTTGGGTTGTACCACCGCGGTTGTAAGTACTAGAGATAGTATCCCAGTAAAAATTTGCACCTGCTTCAAGTACACCAGAGTACTGATTGATGTGCGCGTGTACAATTTCCCCTGTCACAGGGTTAGCTGCAGAAGGTCCGTAACCTGCAAGGCCGTTTGCTAATGGCTCATCAATCAGGTTGATAACGTTATAACGCAAGTCGCCTGAATGTTTACCTGATGGCTCGACAAGATTAACTTGCGGTACGCCTGCTGCTTTAAGCTGTGGGTTGATGCGATTCATTACATCAAAGGTGATTTGCTTAAAGAATCTGGTTGATTCGTTATTGTTAAAACTATCGCTTAAATGGTAGTCAACGAATGCTAAATTTGGGTTGAATCGGTTTAGGTACTGATGCTTGTTACCAACTGCTCCATCGATATTCGCTGCCGTTGGTCGCTCCACTTCACTCGTAAAGAAGCCAAAAGTATCTTCATCATTAACAGAGTAAAGAATGGGTTCATAATCTTTACTGGTTAAGTTTTCAATAGGGACAATTGAATAGGTATGAGCAACGGTAAATGATAGTTCGGTAAAGTTAAAATCAGCAGCAATTAGGCCGTTAATCAAACAGCCCCAAGATTTTTTAACCGTATATTCTTGTTCAACCTCAATGAAAATTGAACCGTCTGCAGAAACCTCATAGCCTTTCCAACCCTTCGTTGGGTCTTCAGTTAAGCGAGCACTGCCGACAGGGCTATAACACTGACTACTACGAGAAAGATCATTCCAAGAAGCACTTATGTTTTCTAAACTGGCAAAGTCAGGGGTAAAAAATTGCTTGTCATGCCACTCAACATCAGCGTCTTTATTTTCTTCTTCTTTATTTGTACATTCATCATAGTCATCAAGTCGACAACGGTAGTCTGCGTAATCACCGGGGATGGTTAAAACTGGCGCGTTATCGTTTACGCTGTCGTTCCAGCGGCCAAAGTCGCCATTATTAAGTTGCGCTTGACTCACAACATCAGAATTAATAGCACGAACTTGCAGACCATCTTCACTAAAGTTTAAGCGAACTAACTGTTCATCGCCTTGCATGAAAGGAGCCATAGCAACAGCATAGCGCGGTGCTTTACTCATTGAAGGCATATACATGTATACCTTGTTGGTATCAAATACGTCTTTTTTAACTTGCTCTTTTGGCTTGACTACTTCGTCGTAAGGCGCGTCTCCAGCGCCACATCCAACTAGCGATAAACCAACAGCAACGCTGAAGGCTAGTTTAGTTAGTTTCATAGGTAACTCCATTTCGTGTGTTTACGATGTTCTATTTTTATTGTTTTAAAATGAATAAACAGCGAGTGCATAAAAGATTGAATTCTTGTAATCGAGTAATTGCGATACCGGAGCCGGTCCACGCGAAGGGTCGAAGAAACTGACGCTGTTTGTGTGTCCTAGCCCTAAGCTTACTTTCTCGGTTAGGCGGTAACCGATGTATTCTTGATGGGTTAGAGAAGGGTGGTTGTAATTACCTTTGTAGGTCCATGTGTGGTTATTGATAGCACCAACAATGAAGCTCCAATCTTGGTAGCTGTAAGCGAGCTCGTAATATGCGCCAGCATCGTATTCCACTAAATTTCTGCCGCCAGCGGTTTTGTACTCATGAAAATTTTTCAGTAAGCGAGGCTGGAAGGTAAATGTGAAGCCTTCAAGCCAAGCTGATAAATCAAATGCAAAAGTGACAGCGCCACGTACGGCTGTGTTCAGCTTGGTTTTATCTGAGTACTCTGATACTGGAATCGCTGCGCGGATGTCGCCGCCAATGGTAAGCCAATCGGTGGGCTGGTAGAGGTTTCCTTTGCTCATAGAAACCCAATAGTCTTGTGGGAACCAACCTATTTCTTGATCATAACTGTATTGTGTTCTGCCGTTCACACCCAATTTGATGTCATTTTCAGTGGTGTAGTTAAGTCCATAACTAATACCGGTTGAGCGACGGGCTTTGTAGCTGTCACTGTCATAAGCATTTCGTGAATAGTCCACAGCAATAGCACCGGAAATTCGATCGAATACTGCCGTTTCAGTCGCTTCACTATCTTGAGCGAATGCATTATTTGAAAGTACGCAGCAAATTGCGGCGGACAAAATGCCTTGAGAAAATTTCCATATCATGTTCTTGGCCTACTCTGTGATTTTTTTATGTATGTGTGCTTGCTATTTCTACTTGATAGATCTACGCCCATACAAACAGAAGGGAGATTTTTAAACTGTAATGAATGAAAAATGAACATTTTTTTATCTTGGCAAGGTAAGGGTTCACTTGGCGAACCTTTGGGGATCTTCTGGTGATTCGAGTATGAAAATTGAAAAAGAGCACACTTTTGGAGTGATATAAGGATATTTTGCTCTTAACTAGGTTGATATATTGAAGCGTCTATTTTGGTTGTTATTTATTCTGGGTTTTAGTTATATAAATAGTGTTTTATTCTTGGTTTGGTTTGTTTGGTAGCTTCTGTGTATGGTTATCTTTAATACAACAGTGTATTTGTTTTTATTTGATATGAATTTTCAATGATAAACAAGTCCTCTAAAACGTTCTACTACTAATAATGAATTTCATTACTAATTAATACTTTACTAAGAGTGATTTTAATTACTCTCTGAGTCACTATTTTTCGATTTAAACGATTAGTGATAAAAAGTGTATTGCTAAAAGTTAATTTTCATCTCGTTATAATAGCACGAGCTAATCTATAATATAGCAATACGACAAAATACCGCTGAGCATGAATTAATTGATATTTTCTTTTCCAAATAAGGTGTTTAGTGAAGTAGGAACAGCAAATGCATAATATTAAACCAGACTATTTATTGAGAGCCCTTCGAGAACGAATTAAAGAAAGTCACCTTACCTATGCGCAGTTGGCTCAACAATTGGACGTTCCTCTGTCGACCCTAAAACGTCATTTGCATAGTACCGCTATTTCCCTAGACAAGTTAATTGAATATTGTCGTGTGGTTGAGCTCAGTTTAGATGAGTTGATCAAACAAGCTAAGCTGCTTCAGTCGCAAAGTGATGATTTATTTACTGAGATACAGGATGAAGTCTTTTTTCAATTTCCTGAGCTTTATGATTTTTTCCAAGAATTACGGTTAGCTCCTGAATCATTAGACAAAATGGTGGCAGCCTATGAGCTTACGCCTACAAGTACCTATGCTTACTTAAGAGCCCTTGAGATGATTGGTTTAATTGAGCTGATGCCAAATAATAAATTCTTTCTTAAAGGCCCTTGTCATTATCGTTTTTCAGAGCAGTCAAAACTGAGCTATCTATTTAATCAAAAACTCAAACAGCTCGTATTTGAGAATGATAGCGAAAAAGCCAATATTGCTTGCTCTCGGATGTTTTTAACCAAGAAATGTATTCAAGAAATTGAAGACATGGTGATACGTAAGATTTTAGAATCCAACACAGAACATTGGTTGCAGGCACATGAAACGGAGCAACTACAACATGATGTGTTGCTGATGATTAGACCCCACAAGAAAATACTGTTTTCGGCTGGTATTGCTAATTTACCCAATGAGTTTCTTGCTCATGTATCCAGCAGTATTGAAGCATTTGGCGTCCCTGAAAGTCCTGATTCATCGCACACTTGAGGTATAGGTTTTAATGGCTGGGGGGGAGTGGTGAAAAGTATAAGCAATAACGGACGTGACTATTGAAGTAGCGTGCAGGTGCTTCTTCCAAGTCATCAAAGCTTATTCCCTTCGTAATTTCTAACGACTCTTTAGCCAGGTTTAAGATAAGCCCAGTGTTTTCATTTTTACCAGACTCAAACATCAACACATTTGGACACAAGGCATTGCTGTTATTGGTTGAGACAACTAGAGCGGGAATGCCATTACTCAGCATAACTAAGGAGCCTGGAGGGTAAATGCCCAGTAATTTCACCATCACTTCCAGCATGGAGCGATTGAATTTCTTCTGACTTTGTTTAAATAACAATGCAATGGCATTACGCGGTGTTAAGGCTTTATTGGATGGATGTGGGAAGCAATAACTGTCGTATGCATCGACTAGGCTAAGTAGCTGTGTCATTTCATCTAAGGCATTTTCTGTGGCTTGTTTTGGATAGCCAGAGCCATCTAATCGTTCGTGGTGAGCGGCGATAATCGGTAAAATAGCATCGGGGAAGCAACCCGCTTTTTTTATTAACTCAATGCTATAGGTCGTGTGCATTTTATAGTAGTTTTCTTCTGATTTGCTGAGCTCGGTTATCTTCCTTTTTATTGTCGCTGGCACTTTAATGAGCCCAACATCATGAGTAAATGCCGCCAAACATAACAATTGTGCTTCTTGTTCACTCCAGCCCAATTCTTTCGCAACCACTAAACATAAAATAGTCACATTCAAGCTATGGTAGAAAAGGTCATCAGTGCTTGGTTGTGCTTGAATAACATGCATTACCTTAGGTTCACGACAAGTAAAAACATCGTTACAAAGGGCGTTAATGAGACCTTTAATATCGACATAGGCCTCTTCGGGAGAGAGGCCAAATTTGCTCATGGCGCTGTGGAATTGAGACAAACTATGTCGATATGCTGCTTCCGCGCGCTTATTGTCAAGCCTAAGTTGTTTTGACAGAGCTTGTTGTAATTGTTCAGGTGTTAGCTCGGTTGATTTTTTAACTGGGGATTGTTCTGTCGCTTCAGCATCCAAAGGTACAGGTGGCTTCAGGTGTTTATCACTCTTTTTCCAGTTAATTTCAACCTCAGTGAGTCCCAACGAGTGTAAGATGTCGAGCTGTTCTTGACTCTTTATCTTGAAGTTACTAAACATGAAGGGGTGATCTTTCCAGCCAAGGGTAAGCTCCACAAAATGCCCTATAGCAAGCTGTTTAACAGGGATTTTAGATTTGGAATGCTCTGGATTCGTCATTATTTCTTATATTATTGACTGTTATGTATATTTTAGTTGTCTTTATATTAAATACAAAAAAGCCCGCTAAATAGCGGGCTAGCTTCACAACTTTTGTGTCAGTTTAAATAACTTACGCTTTAGTTGTTTTTTTTCCTTTAGCGGCTTTTGCTTCTGGTTGCTCTTCTTTCGCTAGTACTTTTTGACCTTCAACGTAAGGCACACCGTAGTAAGAAGCGATGAGTACTTCTTTAAGCTCGCTGATTAATGGGTAACGTGGGTTTGCACCTGTACATTGGTCATCAAACGCATCTACCGCTAACTCGTCAACCTTAGCTAGGAATTCAGCTTCGTTAACACCTGCTTCTTGAATAGACATTGGAATGTTAACTGCTTTCTTCAGCTCGTCTAACCATGTTAGTAGGTTGTTTAGCTTCTCTTCAGTGTTCTTACCGCCAAGACCTAAGTGGTCAGCTACTTCTGCGTAACGAGCACGTGCTTTTGGACGGTCGTATTGTGAGAAAGCAGTTTGTTTAGTTGGCGTGTTAGTTGCGTTGTAACGAATAACGTTAGTTAGCAACAATGCGTTAGCTAAACCGTGCGGTACGTGGAACTCAGCACCTAGTTTGTGTGCCATTGAGTGACAAACACCTAGGAAAGCGTTGGCAAATGCGATACCTGCGATAGTTGCTGCGTTGTGTACCTTCTCACGAGCGACTGGATCTTTTTTACCGTTAGCGTAAGAGCTTGGTAGGTACTCTTTAAGCATCTTAAGTGCTTGCAGCGCTTGACCGTCAGAGTATTCGTTCGCTAGTACAGAAACATAAGCTTCCATTGCGTGTGTTACCGCATCGTAACCACCAAAGGCACATAGTGACTTAGGCATATCCATTACGAGGTTAGCGTCGATAACCGCCATGTTTGGCGTTAACTCGTAATCAGCTAGTGGGTATTTTTGACCTGTTGCATCGTCAGTTACAACCGCAAATGGTGTTACTTCAGAGCCAGTACCAGAAGTAGTCGTGATACATACTAGTTCAGCTTTGCTACCCATTTTAGGGAATTTGTAAATACGTTTACGGATATCCATAAAGCGCATAGACAGGTCTTCGAAATCAGTTTCTGGGTGCTCGTACATTACCCACATGATTTTCGCTGCATCCATTGGTGAACCACCGCCCACGGCCAGGATAACGTCTGGCTGGTAGCTATGACATGCTGCTGCACCTGCTTTTACCACTGTTAGTGTTGGATCAGCTTCCACTTCATGGAACACTTCCACTTCCATGCCTTTATCTTTTAAGATAGCGCGTAGGTCGTCTATGTAGCCGTTGTTAAATAGGAAACGGTCAGTTACGATCATGGCGCGTTTCTTACCATCTAGGTCGTCCATTGCTACTGGCAGTGAACCACGACGGAAGTAGATAGATTTTGGTAGTTTGTGCCACAACATATTTTCTGCTCGCTTCGCTACAATTTTCTTGTTGATTAGGTGTTTTGGACCTACGTTTTCAGAAATCGCGTTGCCGCCCCAAGAACCACAACCTAGTGTGAGAGAAGGTGCAAGTTCAAAGTTGTAAAGGTCACCGATACCACCGTGAGAAGAAGGCGTATTGATAAGAATACGTGCAGTCTTCATCTTGTCGCCAAAGTATGCAATGCGGTCTGCGTTAGCATCTTGGTCTGTGTAAAGTACAGATGTGTGACCGACACCGCCGATATCTAGCACGATACCTGCTTGACGTACTGCATCTTCAAAGTCTTTCGCCTTATACACACCTAGCGTAGGAGAAAGTTTCTCGTGAGAGAATTCATCATCGTAAGACGCTTCTAAGCCTTCACCGATAAGAATTTTAGTTGATTCTGGTACTTTAACGCCTGCTAACTCAGCAATTTTGTATGCTGGTTGACCAACGATTTTTGCGTTTAGTGCACCGTCGATTAGCAGTACTTTACGTACTTTGTCTGCATCTGCTTTGCTTAATACCGCTGCGCCGTATTTAGCGAAACGTGCAAGTGTTGCGTCGTAGACAGATTCAACAATGATAGCGGCTTGCTCAGAGGCACAAATTACGCCGTTATCGAATGTTTTAGACATTAAGATAGAAGAAACAGCGCGCTTGATATCTGCAGTCTCATCGATAACAACAGGCGTGTTACCCGCACCCACACCGATTGCTGGCTTACCAGAAGAGTAAGCAGCTTTAACCATGCCTGGACCACCGGTTGCTAGGATAAGCGCGATGTCGTCATGCTTCATTAGGGCATTTGAAAGCTCTACTGAAGGTTGGTCAATCCAGCCGATGATGTCTTTTGGTGCACCCGCTTTTACCGCTGCGTCTAACACAAGTTTAGCCGCGAAGTTAGTTGCGTTTTTAGCGCGAGGGTGAGGAGAGAAAATACAACCGTTACGGGTTTTTAGTGAGATTAACGCTTTAAAGATAGCGGTAGATGTGGGGTTGGTTGTTGGTACGATTGCACAAACAATGCCCACTGGCTCAGCGATAGTAATAGTACCGCCTTCGTCATTGCGGTCAATCACGCCACATGTTTTTTCATCTTTATACTTGTTGTAGATGAATTCAGAAGCGAAGTGGTTTTTAATCACTTTGTCTTCCATGATGCCCATACCTGATTCTGTTGCAGCCATGCGAGCTAATTCAATACGAGCCGTTGATGCTGCTAAAGACGCGGCACGAAAGATTTTATCAACTTGTTCTTGGCTATAGTTTGCGAATTCTTTTTGCGCCGCTTTAACGCGTGCGACCATTGCATCTAATTCAGCAAGATTGCTAACTGTCATCTTGTTACTCCTAGTAAATAAAAATTTTTTATTAAGGGTGAAACTTGCTATCAAACCATATGAAGTTATTGGAGTTGACTGCGTTGTTGCCTTTAGTAAATAACTTTCATAAAGGATTATAGGTCTGATCGCTGGTAAAAAATTGATTTGGATCAGTTGTTGCTAAATTACAAAAGAAAATCTATTACCGACTGAAAAAATTGCTGCTTTTTACGCCGTTATTCCTTTGTTTAACAGGCCCTCAGTTAAGTTACTTAGACATAAAAACTTGTTCAACGCTTGAACATCTTGCCTTAAATGGTAGGAAAGTTTCATCTTTTTTGCTGATACATTGGCGTGAGATCACATTTATTTAGCGATTGATACCAAGCTTATATAACAATCCGTTAGGGTTGGTATGACTTGGGCCTTGCCGATTTAACATAGCGGCTTTTTATGTTTTTTTTGTGTTGTGTTTATTAATTTTTAAAGGTGATTTATCTTCATACTCGAATATTTTGGTGGTACTTTATTGCTTTTGGTAATGGCAGTGGTTTTTTATGGCAACCCAAGCGCAGCGAAATGCGGCAACTCGTGAAAAATTAAAGTGTTCTGCTTTGAAGCAACTCGTGCTATTTGGCTATGCAGGTACTAATGCCAGTGCAATTTGCGCTGCGGCGGGGGTGACTCGCGGGGCGCTGAATCATCAATACCCTGATGGCAAATATGGGTTGATTGCGGATATGGTCGAAACCTTATTTACTGATAAAGTTGATTTTTATTATTGTAAAGGTGGGTGTCAGCCACTTGAGCTAGTGTTGGCGATGATAGACTCTCTATATCGTGACCCAGAAAATGACATGCAATTGGTGATGATGGACTTATGGTTGTCGATGCGTGGTGACCAAAAGTTATCAGAAATTGTTGGCCCGGTATTTTATCAAGGTAGTGCCAAGTTATGGTCTTGTTTCAATAAAGAAGAAAAAGATACGTTTGATACCTTGGCTAGTCTGGTTCGAACTTTTATTACTGGATTAAGTGTTAATCGCCTCGACCCATCAATGACCCCAGCAATGGCGCGTGCGCAAATTAAATTAATGCGTCAATTAATTGAGTCTGAAATTAGCCAGACTAACTACAATGCTCAGATAGATGTGGCTGAAGAAGTCATCATGGCCTAGTGGTGGCCGGATTATTTAATGCTTGAATAATCGTTTGAATTAAACGTTGGGGTTGATCTAACGCCAAGTCATGTCCGGCGTTTTCAATCCGAAACAAAGGCGCTGCTAAATGTTGCGCTAATTGCCGGCTACATGCTGGATTGACCAACCTATCTTGCATAGCAGAAACAATACTTACCTTTCCTACGCTTTTAAGTCTCTCGTCCACCGTAAAAGTCGCAGCGGCTATAATTTGGCGTAAACTGTTACTTAACTTAGTGTTCGCTTCTTTGCGATATTCGCTCCACTGCTGCAGTAAGGCGATGTTTTGATTTTGTTGCACACTAGTAAACTGCAAAATGCCATATTCTAAGCGGCTACAATGAGGTTTTCTTTTCGCAAATAGTAGGTGGCCCAATGCCCAAGGAAGAGAAAAGCGCTGCCACCACGGAGACAAATTTGAGCTGCTATTGATTGTTATAACGTGATGGATCTGCTCAGGTTTTTGTGCCAGTGCACTGAGCGCAACCATGCCTCCTAGAGAAAGACCAACAAGGATCGGTTGTTTAATCTCATGTTCAGCCAGTTGCGCCAATAAATACTGGCCATATTCATCCATCTTCAACGGGCTTTTATGATCTAATAGCGTGCCATTGCCTAGCGTATCAAGACAAGTAACCTGATAATGAGGCAAGCTTTGTTGCAGTAATACTTTAAAGCTTCCCCAATGGCGTTGATCGCGGGAAAGGCCACGTAATAACACTAGCGTGGGTTTACTGGTCATCGCTTCCTCCTAACATTTTCAATTCGTACAGCACAATCTTTAAACGGTGCCTATATACCGCGAAGTACAACAGACGTTGGTTGATTCCTTTCATGTTTAGCGTTTTAAGTCCGTGTACCATAATCGCTTCGCGGCGTCGTTCAACAGTGTGAGCTCTTTACCTTCAGGCCACCACGAGGTCGATGAATAAGCGGCTTGGATTAAAAAATCCATCAACACCGTATGTCGCCTTAATATTCGTTCCTGTCGGTGTTGCTTTTGCGGGTTAAAAAAGCCAGCAAAATTAAAAAGTTGTCTTGGGTTTTTTTTTACCCAAAGCCAAGAGCCCATTTCTAAGGTTAGGGGAATAAACCGCGCTTTCTTGTGCTGCTTACTTAAATAATCCCACAGATCGCCGTGAGTGGTGTAAAAGTGGCTTTGTGGAGACACCTTATAGTGCGCATGGTAAGGATAGGTATTGTCAAATAGGTTCATCAAACCATAGGTTTGCGCCAACATCGGGTAGGGCGCGATATTTCCAGCAAAGGGAAACCAAAGGTAATCACGTAGGCCAAAGCCTGAGTGGGCATCTAAGCTCAAGGTTATACTCGATCGTTTGATTAAATCGCTGACAAAATCAACTAAAATTTGGCTTTCAGGCGCTAAGCCTTCTTTACCGCGAAACCACGGGAGGCGGTGACTAATGCGATGGCCACCCACCAGAGGAGTTGTGCGGCAAATGGCATCTACAGGCGCGTTACGCATTAAATCAATGCCTTGGCCATTAGATCGGGTGTTGTTAAAAAAGCCGACTGGATTAAGCAGAGGCAAAAAGGCCACACGAACTTGGGTAAACAATTGCTGGAAATGTAGGTCCCATTCTAGACGCTCTAATAAACTGCTTAAAAAGGCGATCACAACTTGGCTGCCAATACGCTCCACACCATGTACGCCACCCACAAAAATAACTGTTGGCGCTGTATTTGACTGGCTTCCAAGTTCAATGCCATGAATCGGAAATGATTGCTCTTTATCGTAAGCGAAACCTAATGTAGCCGCCTTAAGCTTATGCTTGTGTAATTCGATCAATTGTTCTAATTTTGCCAGTTCGGGAATGTTTGAATACATGCAAATGGGTTGTTGAGTGGTTTTTGCAAAGTTTAGTTTGCAGGTAAGACAATTTGATGAATTTTTTTACAAGTATATTTGTCTTGTTATAGCGTGATCTTGGCGTATTAATTGTTCCCAGTGATTTTATTGATAGCAAGCCTACTCAAACACTCTCTCGCTGAATAAGCACCTTGAAGTTGCTTTGGTATATGTTAGATCATTGTTCTAAATTAAGGTTTAGATGAATTTTTGTTTGAACAGGCAAAGCAATCCTTGTAATTGTTTTTAGCCATAGGGTTTAATGCGGTTAAGAATATTGCAGTTAAATAGATTGAGAGGAAACAGCTATGTCAATTGAGAAAAATGATGATGTTTGTGAAGCCTGTGGTGTACTTGTTGAGCTTGGTAGTGTGATCCACGAAGATGATAATGTTTTAAGTTTACCGATTGCTGCCAGTGATCAAGCGCAAGCACGAGTGTTGGCTGACAAACTAATTAGCCAAGCCAAAGATAAATACGCAGATTGTGAAATTGAAGAAATCACACAAGGGTTAGAAGCTGGAGTAGTATTACAACTTAATATACGCTTCTCATGCACCGCTGAACGGTTGATTTTTGAAATGGCTTTACGCTAATCACGGGGAGTATTTGTTATTTCCACTTTACGCTCACTTTCCATCACTTTGCTGGCGCTTTTGGCCCTAGGGTTAGCGGGGTGTAGTTCTCAACCTGAGTCAAAGCAACCCCATCCGACTGTCACGCGGCCACCGATTGCTGATAAACACCAAGTTGACAAGCAGAAGGATGATATTAGTCTACTGCTTGCTCATTACGAACGTTGGCAAGGTGTTCCGTATCGATATGGCGGTACCACTAAGCAAGGCGTCGACTGCTCTGCTTATATTCAGCATGTGTTTCGCGACAGTTTTGCTGAAATTTTACCGCGTACAACCTTGCAGCAAGCGAAGCAAGGTGTTGCTGTTAAGCGCAGTGAGCTGCAAACGGGGGATCTGGTTTTTTTCAATGTTTCTCGGCGCACGAAACATGTTGGTGTTTACCTTGAAGATGGGCGATTTTTACATGCGAGCACCAGTAAAGGTGTGATTATTTCGCAGTTAAACAACCCTTATTGGAAAAAGCGCTACTGGATGTCGAGACGAGTCCAATAAATAGGGTCGTAGCCATAGATATTTAGTGAAGTTTTATTTAAATGGAGCTCTCATTTAAAAAATCGTGACTAAGCCCAATAATTTGATATTTTTCCGAATTAGTTTATGCCCCATTACTGAATTGTAAAATTAGCTTAGTCATACTTCCTTAAGCTCTAGGTAAGCATTGATATAACAAGGCATTAGCCATTAGCATGAAGACACGGCATGACATGGTTAATATCAAAAAATGTCGATTTTTCCTGTCCTTAGCGTGTTTTTAAGGTAAGGCTACACTTGTCATTTAGTGCGTTAGGCAATAGGATTGACAAGAAAATTTGTTGTGGCTCTTAAGTCACAGCGAGAAAACAAATATAAAGATCATAATAATCAAACATTTTACTCATTATTTTTGGTGATGAGACTGTTTTTGGCATGGAATAGAAAAAATGCGGATAGCTCCACTGGTATTATCGGCTGGTATCTTCTCTCTAGGCATGGCTGCCTTCCCGTTGTATGCAAGCCAAGTCTCTGAGTTAGATAATAAAATTCAGACAAAGCAGGCTGAGTTTGACGCTTATGTTAACGGTCTTGAACAGATTAGAAGCTCAATCAAACAAGATAAAGATGAGTTAGAGCGTTTAATCAAACTCAATGACACACTTGAAGATAAGCGAAAATCAGCGCTACTGGATATGGACAAACAGTATGAACGGCTGGTTGCTGATCCATCGCTGGATATTTCTGCGTCTATTGAAGCTTATCAATACGCACTTCAAGCGCAAAATCTGAATAAAACTAAAGTTAAAGCACAAAAAACATTATTGGCGACAAATCAAGATAAACTCGCTAACTCTAAAATGACTCAATTTAGTATGTTAAACGAAATTGAGAATTTAAAAGAACGTTACAATTTTGCCCGTGTTGAGCGTATTAAACGCGAATTTAGTCAAGGCGGCAAAATGGAGGTAAGCCAAAGTATTGCTTGTGGTGAAGACGTAACCTTTAAACAATGTGCTGAACAGGGTAATGATTTAGCTAAAAAAACAGCCAGTCAGATGCTCACAAATAAGCTGTTTCAAAACGTAACAGAACAAGCTCTAGTTGCTAAACATCGTGATACTGCAGCTGCAGGAATTAAGATTGTGAGCGAAAAAGTGCTAGACAGTGGCTTCAGTGGCCAAGGCGATTACTCAGTTAAAATGTTAGTTGAGATGCAAGGGCGCTTACCTCAGGCTCAAGCGTGTCGTTTACTCAGCCTTGATTATCGCTATTGTGGTGTGAACGGTGAAACTGCCGATATGGGCGATTTTGAAGAAGTTGAGTTTTCATCTCTAAAGAACGAGCCTGGCATGTACACCTTGACCGTACGTTCAGATCAATATAATGATGAAGTCTACATCAACGGTAAAAGTTATGGTGCCAGCCGTGTTGATGCCATGTTACCGCCGGGTGAGTACAAAATAACCGTGAAAAAGCCTGGTTTTCATCCGTACAACACTTCCATTAAGTTATCTGGTGCAAGAACAGTTCGAGCCGAACTCAGTCGTTTAGTGGTTAATTTAAAGCCTGGTCAACGATTTGCTGATCGCCATAGCGACGGCACAGCCTCACCAGCTATGGTGGCGATTGCTGGTGGTCGCTATAAAGTAGGCGATTTACAAGGTCGCGGCTTAGGTAATGAGCAAGCGCCAAATGATGTAAATATTCCAACCACGTTTGCAATTGGTCAAAAAGAAGTAACGGTTGCCGAATTTGAAAAATTTGTAAAAGAAACAGGTTATCAAACTAGCGCAGAAAAGGGACGAGGTTGCGCGGTGTATGATAGTGGTGCGCCGGAATACAACGCTGATTTATCTTGGCGTAAACCGGGGTTCGAGCAGTCGAAAAAATCACCAGTTGTTTGTGTGACGAAAGATGATGCTGTGGCTTACAGCAAATGGTTAAGTCGTAATACTGGCTACCAATATCGTCTGCCAACGGAGTCTGAATGGGAAGTCTCAGCTCGGGCAGGATCGCGTACTGATTACTGGTGGGGTAACAATATTGGTGCAGGAAACGCAAATTGTGGTTGGTGTGGCAGTCGCTGGTCTAATAACAGCACATCACCAACAGGCTCATTTAAAGCGAATAAGTTTGGTCTCCATGACACCGTAGGTAATGTTTGGGAAATAACTGAAGGCTCACCGGCTGTTGTAAGAGGTGGCTCTTGGAACTTTGCGCCAAGTTTAGCTCGTGCCTCGTCACGGTTAGAGATTAGCTCAAGCTTTGCGTCAAACTACATCGGTTTCCGAGTCGTTAGAGAGCAATAATCGGCAAGCGTTCGTTGCTAAGTAAGACCCATTAAAAAACCGCAGTTTATGCGGTTTTTTTATGGGTAATTTTTACCATTACATTTTCTCTTGTTCATCAATATAAATTGCATTGCTGTTCGGTTTTTTCGATATTATATATCGGTAAATTTATCTTGTTATCTGAAAATTTGACCCTGCTAAAAAAATTACAATTTAGCTTATGTTATTGTCGCGCCAGATTTTTACGCTTTAAAGTAGATAGGTTTGAATAAATGAGACGACAACACATTGTTAATTTGATCACGCTGATATCGGCATTACTTTTTTCACCACTTACTTTGGCGAGTACAAGTGGCGATCAGCTTGATCTTACCACTCATGCTGTTGGCTATATCGCCATTATCGTATTTGTGTTTGCATATATTCTAGTGATGAGTGAAGAGGTTATTCATTTACGCAAGTCCAAGCCCGTGTTGGTCGCCGCTGGTGTTATTTGGGGGATGATAGGTTGGGTTTACATGCAGCATGGTATGAGCCATGAAGCTGAACAAGCCTTTAGACATAATCTGCTTGAATATGCCGAGTTACTGCTCTTTTTACTGGTTGCAATGACTTATATTAATGCAATGGAAGAGCGGATGCTGTTTGATGGGCTACGCTCTTGGATGGTTAACAAAGGTTTTAGTTTACGTAGCCTATTTTGGTTAACGGGTATCTTAGCTTTCTTTATTTCACCGGTTGCGGATAACTTAACCACAGCACTATTGATGTGCGCGGTGATCATGAAAGTGGGTGGAGAGAATAAGAAATTCATTGCTATGGCATGTATTAATGTGGTGGTGGCAGCCAATGCTGGCGGCGCATTCAGCCCATTTGGTGATATCACTACCTTGATGGTATGGCAAAAAGGTATTTTGGGCTTTACCGAGTTTTTTGCGTTATTGGTTCCTTCTGCCATTAATTTTCTGGTGCCAGCCATTATTATGAGCCTATTCATTGCCAATGAAAAACCTCAAGCGAATGATGAAGAAGTGGAGCTGAAGCGCGGTGCATTTGTCGTTGTAGCGCTGTTTTTAGTGACGATTCTAATGGCTGTGAGTGCTCACTCGCTACTTGGCATGCCGCCAGTACTTGGCATGATGACGGGCTTAGGTTTGTTGCAGTTCTTTGGTTATTATTTGCGTATCACACTACACAAATCTCTGGAGCGTAAGCGAGCGCTGGCACAAGAAGCCAATGATCAAAAACGTTTGTCTTACTTAGGCTCAGTGGTGCCATTTGACGTCTTTAACCGGGTTGCTAAGGCTGAATGGGATACTTTGCTATTCTTCTATGGTGTAGTGGTATGTGTCGGCGGCTTAGGCTTTATTGGCTATCTTTCTTTGGTTTCACACGCCATGTACACCCAGTGGGATGTCACATACGCGAATGTGGCGGTCGGTATTTTATCGGCAATTGTAGATAACATCCCCGTCATGTTTGCAGTGCTGACCATGAATCCAGAAATGTCCCATGGCCAATGGTTACTGGTAACATTAACAGCGGGTGTTGGCGGCAGCTTGTTGTCGATTGGCTCAGCTGCCGGTGTGGCACTAATGGGGCAAGCTCGCGGCATTTATACCTTTGGCGCCCATCTTAAGTGGGCACCTGCTATTGCCCTTGGCTACATTGCCAGTATTTTGGTGCATCTTTGGTTGAACAGCCATTTATTTTAATTTTGCTGATTTGACGGAGAAAAAAAGCGCTGCAGGTCAGCGCTTTTTGTTTGTGTGCGCCGAACATGGCGTTGATCTAGTGGGGAAAGCCCTCAAGCTCAATCGAGAGAGAGCCGTTAGCCTATGTAAGGGGGTTCACCGCGAGGTGAAATCTGAAGGAAGCAAATGGCAAAATATGGCTGTGACGAACAGAAATCTGATAGTAGGTGGTGACAACTTGAGTAACTTCAAAGGTCATTCTATGTTCAGGCTTGTTATAAATGTGGCCAGAGCTCATCATCACTTGCCGCTCAAAAATCCATCACAAAAGATCAACAGACCCTAGCTACCAAAACGAGATCCCGCCGCAGATATGACAGAGCTCATGCCATGGAATGTTGAAATCACTGGGGCAGATTAGCGCTTAACCAGCTAATTGAGCGCTTACATTTATTCAATTGCTTAAGCTCTTTGGTTAGGCCCTTCTCTAGATTTTTGTAGAAGGTGATTTCTTCTCGTTTCGTGGCTTGTTTGTTCTGGTCTAATCCCATCGGACACTTAATTTTGAGACAATAACGTCAATAGATTAAGGAAGTGATATGAGCCTGAAAAAATCACATAAAAGCTATCCTCAAGATTTTAAGGATGAAGCCGTTCTGATGGTGACAGAGCAAGGTTACAGTGTTGCGGAAGCGGCTAACTCACTTGGGGTTGGCACCAGTCTACTTTACAAGTGGAAAGAAAAGTTTGAAGCACAGCGCCAAGGCATTACTTTAGAAGAATCGGAGCGGGATGAATTGAAGCGATTGCGTAAAGAAAACAAAGGATTACGCATGGAAAAAGAAATATTAAAAAAGGCCAGCGCCTTCTTTGCAAAAGAAATGAAGTAAAATTTAGTTTCATTAAAATGTATTAGTTCAATTAAAAAACAGTCTGGCCAGTTCCCTATCGCCTTAATCTGCCTTGTGATGGGGGTGAGTAAGTCCGGTTATTATGACTGGCTTAAACGCCCTGCAACAATCATCAGCTTGGATACGTTGAAGTTATATCGTCGTATCCGACGCCTTTTTGAAAAGAGCTGTGGCAGCAGGGGAACCGTGAAATGGTAAAGAGACTGCGCAAAGAAGGCTGTCAAGTTGGTCGCTATCTTGTTCGTAAAATTATGCTTCGCTTACGCCTTAAAGTCATACAGCGACTGGCTTACAAGGTCACAACAAAGCGTAAGCACTCCGATTCAGTGGCTGACAATCTACTGAATCCTATTCTATATGTTTGCATCGTTGATTTCCAAGGTGAAACTGTCCCCCAGCAAAAAATACCTGCCAATAAAGGATGCTTTACTTACCTTACTTAAACCTTATCATTGGCAATATTGTTGTTGGTATTGAAAGCATGCGCTGTTAGTATTGGATCTTCGATTAATGAAATGAGAATTAATTTCATCTTAGGCCGCGCCACGCACTCTGTATGAAAGCAACTCATGTCGGTAAAACCAAGGTGCAACTGACGCTAGATATATGTCAAGACCGCGAACCTTTCACAGCTAACCCCTTGCTGTGAAAGGTAATAAATCTTCAAGCATATTTAGTTAGAACAAAAATGTGAATTATTCATAAAAAGCTCTTATAATGCTGCGATAATATAAGGCGGCTAGTAGTGGGACAGCAAGTGCCCCATTATCCATACTGCAGAGTTTGCAATTGACCATAAGAGAGTGCCTTTGTTTAGCGACAATTTTAATGGGCTGGCTATAAACTTGGTGATAACTGAACTTTGATAAGGGAATGACCGTTCCCTTACAAAGGAAAGCGCACCTTAATTAGCTTCGCTCTCTATTGAGGTATCTATTGTAGACTCTGTGCCGCGAAAATATTAAGCATTCGATATGCTCTGTAGAAGAATTCTTATTCAGTTTAGAGGTTTATGTGGAAAAAATAAATTTGGTTGTAGGAACAGGGATTAACGAATCAGGAGGTATTGCAACAGTACTGAATGTCTTTAATGATGCAGGCTTCTTTAAGAAAGAAAACGTAAGGCTAATTCAAACCCATACAAATTCTAAGCGTTTTTTTGGAATTAATAAATGTGCTTTATTCCTGCCGGCGCTACTGAAAATTATATATTACTCTATTTTTTTTAACGTTGGCCTAGTTCATGTTCACATGTCATCTAGAGGGAGTTTTACACGTAAGTCAATTGTTATTTCACTTGCAAAAGCTTTGAATAATAAAGTTGTTTTGCATTTACATGGCTCTGAATTTCAAATGTTTTTTGAAAATGAGTGCTCAGAACCTAAGAAACAAAAAATTCGAGATACTTTTTCTTCTTGTGATCGAGTTGTTGTTTTATCAAAGAGCTGGAAAAAATGGGTTGATACTATTGTAAAGGATAAAAGTAAAGTTGTTACAATTTATAACTCAGTACCTTCATTGGAGCTTTCTCGAGATAAAGTAATCCCTGGAACGGTATTGTTTCTAGGGAGGTTAGGTAAAAGAAAAGGAGTTTATGAGTTAATTAAAGCAAGTGTAGGCTTAAGAAAAAGGTTTCCTCATTACAAGTTAATCTTAGGAGGGGATGGCGATGTTGAGCTGTTTAAAAAATATGCAGAAGAGCTTGGTGTTACAGATTGTATCCAATTTGTAGGTTGGGTTGCCGGGCGTAAGAAGTTGGAATTAATTGAAACTTCTCAGATATTTACCTTACCTAGTTTTAATGAAGGCTTTCCTATGGGGGTTATTGAGGCGATGTCCGCAGGCTTAGCGATTGTAGCATCAACCGCAGGAGGGATACCTGATGCGATTACGAATGAAGAAGATGGGCTCTTAATTGAAGCAGGTGATGCGGCGGCACTTGAAGATTCTATCGCTAAATTACTAGCTGATGAAGATTTATCTCAGAAGCTAGGAAATAGAGCTAAGTGTAAGTTTAATAATCACTTCTCTTTAGATGTTATTCTTCCGCAGTTTTCTGAAATTTATTCAGAACTAAGCGGATGAAGTTTTCCTTGGTCTTCCTGTGGTGTTGACTCATCTGTACTAGCTCGGACAAGAGCTGATGCATTGGCTTGGAAAGTGAGAGTTACCCGTTTTGATAAAAGTGTCAAATCTTTGAATCAAAACCCCAAAAAGAGGTAACTCACATTCCTCATATGTAGTGGTCAAGTATTTTTGGCCACAAGTTAGAATCAAGCCCGTATCTTTGCTCTGATTCATTTGGCGTTAAACCGCCATTGAAATGGTATGGTCTAACGTTGTTATAATGTAAGCGCTCAATACTCCGCATTATTCCAAATTTAATCTGAGCCTTTATAATCCGTCATTCCACAGCTAGTTCCAGATTTAATATAGTGTGAACGCACGAACATTTCTGCGCAATTTTGCCATGCTCCTATTGACCGCGAACCCCTATTTTGATCTATTACTACTATTTAACGGTCGCTCACTATATCTGCCCCTCAGCCTGTCATTAAACGCCTCGATCACCTCGGCTTAATTGCTGCTTTTTGTTACGAAATCGGGTTACCTCGCTTTATTGGCTGAGCCATTCTCAAACTCTCGGGCCATCATGTCTCTCATGGTGATGCTGGGCTGGCAATGGTGCTTAAAAAGCCTTTGCCGAGGTCACCAAGCACCATATTCAATGCCTGAAGGCCGCACAAAACAGCCGTTACTTTATTGCTGATGCCGCGCTTTACACGCAAGGCAGTATCAGTCTCTTGATGAACAAAAGCAAAAATTCATTACGCGCGTCCCGATGACCATTAAGTCTGCCAAAGAGGCGCTATTAGCACTCGACTCAACGCAATTAGAGCCGATTGGCTAGGGGTGCATATTCCCATGAATGCCGATCACCCAATAACATTGATGCCGATCACCTGATAACACCCAAGTCGATCACCCAAT
>NZ_JAUOPX010000310.1:0-233 GCF_030547455.1 Motilimonas sp. 1_MG-2023
TCCTTGGGCATAATTGGCTCATTGCTAACAGCCGTCGCAACTTGAACATGCGCTTGATCTGGTGCCGAGGTCTTCACCGGAGACGCTGAAACAGTTGCACTTGAGCTAGAGGCAATACAAGACAACGAGTCTAACAATCGATTATTCAGCTGGGCTTGTAGATCTAGAAACTGTTGCTGCAAAGCAATACTTTGATTTTGCTGTTGCAGCAACTGTTGCTGAAACAGCGCCAT
>NZ_JAUOPX010000311.1:0-233 GCF_030547455.1 Motilimonas sp. 1_MG-2023
TCCTGGTTGTGTCACCGCCATCAGGCTCAACCCCAGAGATTCCATTGCACCAGACGTAATCACAATATCATCGACCGAAACGTCAATGCCGTCGCGTAAATAACGTTTAGCAATAGCACGGCGTAATGCCATATTGCCCGGTGGCAATTCTGTTAACATCATTTGCGGTGACATGGTTTTCATCACCTGCCCCATCGCACGGCCCAACGCATTTAATGGCAAGAGTTCTGGAT
>NZ_JAUOPX010000312.1:0-233 GCF_030547455.1 Motilimonas sp. 1_MG-2023
TAGATTATGAATAATGATAATCTGTATGTGATTGTGAACTAGTCGGAGCCTAATGAAGGTAAAACGACTTCGGCCATTAACTTTGCTTTTGGTTTAGCGCAACTTGAAAAAACCATTCTTATTGATTGTGATTTACGTAGACCTACGTTTTGTCGCCTTTTTGAGCTATCGGCTGCGCAGACAGGGTTGGCTTACTTGATAGCTGGAAATAATACATTTGAAGAGTGTTTGGT
>NZ_JAUOPX010000313.1:0-233 GCF_030547455.1 Motilimonas sp. 1_MG-2023
CGGCTCATTACTGGCTCCGTTACTGGCGGCGATTGTGATCGCCTATTTACTCTATTGGCCTGTTTGTTCATTGCATCGATGGGGGGTTAATCGTACCGGCGCCGATATTATTGTGTTATTGGCTTTTGTTGGGTTTACGGTACTCGCCTTACTGTGTTTATTGCCTACTGAGGTTAAACAAGGCGCCAACTTTATACGTGAGTTACCATATATGCTTAACCAAACCCAAGGTT
>NZ_JAUOPX010000314.1:0-233 GCF_030547455.1 Motilimonas sp. 1_MG-2023
GGGTTTCAACCTTCATTAAAATGTGAATATTTTCTTGGTGGTAGATATATTCACGGCTGTCTACAACTGGGAAGAAGCGACCTGCCTTAGACCCCACCATTACCGCGGCATTGGCTTTATAGGCTGACAATACGTTTTCGCTGTAGTTTTCGTAGGTATTTTTGTTCAGTTTGAACAGCGACTTTGGCCTGGCGCTTATACGCATCGCCGAGCCCACGAGCCGGGTGCCTGGG
>NZ_JAUOPX010000315.1:0-233 GCF_030547455.1 Motilimonas sp. 1_MG-2023
GCTATAACCTTAGGATTCTTTTCAGTAGTTGTATATTGCAATAGCGAAGTATTCCAATCATCAATCACATTATTCAATATATCGCATGCTTCCGCACATGTTTCATCAACTTTGGCATTCGCTAAGCTTGAAACCAGCAGCCCCAAAGATAAAACTAACGTTTTTTTAAACATTTTATTTACTATTTTGAATGTAACATTTGGTTATGCCGCATTACGCGCCTTACTAACGAG
>NZ_JAUOPX010000316.1:0-233 GCF_030547455.1 Motilimonas sp. 1_MG-2023
GCTTATGGTCGTGGCTGAAGGTGCTGGTCGTGTTAAGGTAACTATTTTTGAAAACCGTTTTATGCATGTGCCTTAATTACAACGTATGGGCGCAGACGTCGAACTTGAAGGTTATACGGCAATTTGCGCTTACACGAAGCTATTATCTGGCGCTCATGTGATGGCATCGGTTTTAGGTGCTTCTGCTAGTTTAGTGATTGCTGGTTTAGTAGCCAAGGGGGTTACAATAGTTG
>NZ_JAUOPX010000317.1:0-233 GCF_030547455.1 Motilimonas sp. 1_MG-2023
CTGCTTTAGCCACCTTTGTTTTTAGTTTTGATTTTCTGTGGTTCAGTAAAACGGATCCTGATTCATGGTATCAATTACCGGATTTTAAATCCGTACGCCAAAGTGAAACTCATGCGATTTGATTAATGGAGGCATATCATCATCAATTTCTTTGGGATAACCGTCAGAATCATCTCGTGTATGATGCATTTGTTGTTGTGTGGGATACGGATGAGTTGTGGGTGATTTTAGAC
>NZ_JAUOPX010000318.1:0-233 GCF_030547455.1 Motilimonas sp. 1_MG-2023
CCACTATACAGGACAAATATACAAAAAAAACAGGTGAACTCTCTAATAAACAACTGACTCTGAACACGAAGAACTCAATGAGTATATATAGCTGGTCGCCAAATAATAAAAAAAAATTATAACTTACTAACATGAAACATTAAAACTGAATCTTCCTCCATACCACATTCGAGCCGCTCAATTAATACACACACTAAAGAAATAATTGATCTTCATGTATATAATAATGCCTG
>NZ_JAUOPX010000319.1:0-233 GCF_030547455.1 Motilimonas sp. 1_MG-2023
GTTGGCGGTTTGGTAGGACAGGTGTAAATTTTTTGGTGAAGAGGTGGTGTGGTATGAAACGCCCAAAAAATGATTTTAAAACACAAAGTGAAACAAAGTAAATAAAAAAAAATAATTTAAATTTAATCAAGTCAAAACAAAAGGAACAAAAAATAAATTCTGCCGCATACAAACCTCAAAAGGAACAAGTTATCGATAATAAAAAAAAATTGTTAAAGATGTTTAAATATAAA